>JBKJNP010000190.1:0-20728 GCA_046593565.1 Sphingomicrobium sp.
GCTATGTATGGACGGGATAACCGCTGAAAGCATCTAAGCGGGAAGCCTCCCTCAAGATAAGTTATCTCAGAGCCGTGAAAGACCATCACGTTGATAGGCCGGGTGTGGAAGTGCGGCAACGCATGGAGCTAACCGGTCCTAATTGCTCTATTCGCGCTTGAGAATTCCACCATCATCGACAGTTTTGCTGTTCATGACGGTTTGGTTCTCAGCTAGAGACGCCATTAATAGGTCGCACCGATTTCTAGAACTTGATCTCACGCCGTCACCATAGCTTGGTGACCATAGCGTCCGTGACCCACCCGATCCCATCCCGAACTCGGCCGTGAAACCAGACTGCGCCGATGGTACTTCAGCTTAAGCTGCGGAAGAGTAGGTCGTCGCCAGGCTTTGCTGGCGGCGTAGAATCAAGAACCCATTTGCAATTCATGAAAAGGCCGCCGTTGGGATACCCCGGCGGCGGCCTTTTTTGATCTGAGCCACCGTCGACACGCATGAAGCGTGCCGCCGAGCGGCTCAGCTAATTTGGTGACGCGGGATGGAGCAGCCCGGTAGCTCGTCAGGCTCATAACCTGAAGGTCGTAGGTTCAAATCCTACTCCCGCAACCAACAAACAGCCCGCTTTCGAGCGGGTTTTTTGTTGTCTCGGCCACATGATGCTGGGCCTGGCTTGTCCTCAATTTAACAATCATTCAGCCCGCCATTTCGGCGGGCTTTTTTTGTGCCCGCGCTATCCGTGATCAAGGCACGCAACCGAACCGCCGCCGAAACGCTTATCCGCCATGAGCAAGGCCGATTTTCCGCATCCCAATGCCTGGTGGACTGTCCAGCGCGGCGAAGGGCCGATCGTCGCGACCGCGATCCACGACGGCACGCGGCTGCGGCCCGAGGTCGCCGCGGCGATGAAGCTATCCGATCCCGACCGCCTGCGCGAAGAAGATCCATTCACCGGTTTGGCGATCGTCGACGTGCCGACGCACATCATCGCCCATGTCTCGCGGTTCGAATATGATCTCAACCGCGCGGCCGAACTGGCGATTTACGAAACACCCGATCAGGCCTGGGGGCTCGACATCTGGCACGCGCCTTTGCCCGAGGCCTCGGTTTGCCGATCGCGCGACCTCCACGCGGCCTATTACCGCATGCTCGGCCACCTGCTCGACGATGTCGCGGCGACCCATGACCGGTTCGTGCTGCTTGATATCCACAGCTACAATCACCGCCGCGACGGGCCCGAAGGTGCGCCGAGCGATCCGGCGGGCGCACCGGACATCAACATCGGCACCTTCTCCATGCCGCGCGAGCGTTGGGCCGATGTGCTCGATCCGCTGATCGAGGCGATGGCCGGGTTCGACTTCAATGGCCGCCGGCTCGACGTGCGCGAGAATATCGCGTTCCAAGGCAAAGGCGAACAGACCCGTTTCGTACATGAACGCTATCCGGAACAGGGCTGCGCGATCGCGATCGAGTTCAAGAAATTCTTCATGAACGAATGGAGCGGCGAGCCCGACCCCACCGAGCTCGACGCGATGCGCCGCTTCATCGCTTTCACTGCCGCCACCGCGCGCGCCCTAATCGGATGAGCAGCGGACCACGTCTTGCTTTGGCGCCCGCGCCGTTCGTTGCCGAGTATAGCGACAGCGGGTCGCTCCGCCAGCCGGTCGGCGCGCACGGCCGCGCCCATATCGACCGGCCGATCTTCTTCCTCATGCTTCACCGCTCGGACGATCCCGAACAGAGCGTCGCGCGTCACGTCGCGACGACCAGCCCGGCCTATCTCATCTGGGGGCCGGAGGATGATCTGGCCGCCGCCGCCGCGCTGGAGACAATCGTCGCGGCTATGCGCGAGCGGCATGAGCGGATCCTTTTGGTCTCGCTTTACGACCAGCCACTGCCACCGGAATCCCCCGAGGACAGTCCAAGGCTTCCGCCATTCACTGCGTTGATCGGGCCGGGCGACGATGCCGCCGCGTCGCGCGCCGCCGATGCATTGGGCAAGGCAATGGCGAAGGTCGAGATCGACTTGCGCCCGTGCCAGGTAGAGCATCGCTCGCGCCCCTATTTCGAGCCGTCGGTCGAGGCGCTGATCGATGGTGATCCGGCGATCTCGCATTTCTCCTTCGGGTTGCCGCCGATTCACATCTCGCCCACCGGCACCTTTTACCCGCAAATGTTTCGCGAGCTGTCGCTGGCGGCGGGGGATTCACTTCTTCGCGCGGCGTGCAGCTTCGTCGCCGACGGCAGTGGCACCGCCCCGGTTCATTATCGCGCGCTCGGGCGCAGCGCCTTCCTGTCGGCCGCGCTCAAGACCGATCGCCGGCTAGACCGGATCTCGGGCAGCTTCGATTTCCTGCTGTCGATCTCGCCGATCAACAGCGATGAAGCGATGCACGAATATCTTGGCGCCGATGGCGGAAAGCCGCCGCGCTTCCAATATCGTCCGCTCGAGGTCGACCCCGACATCGCCAAGCGCGATCTCTATGCGATCGACCTGGGCGGGCTTGAGGATCCGTTGCTCGAGACCCTGTTTGCCGAGAAAAGGCGCGAGCTCGATCACCAGCTGACCATGATCGGGGCGCGCAACACCCCTGAATTCCGGGCGGCATCAATGCTGCAATATGGCGTGGTCGAGCCTGAATTGCTGGCCGCGGCGCAGGCGATCCTGACCGCAAGCGACGGCCGCCGGCGCCCGGTCGGAACGATGATCGGCGCGTCGGAAGTTGCCAAGGGCGCGCGCGCGCTGATCGCCGATTATGCACGCCAGGATGATCGCTTCACCGCCGAGGTCGAGATCCGCGACGACCTTGCCGCCGGCCTGATGGTGTCGGGCGGAACGCTGATGATCTCCAGCCACACGCGCATGGCGCGCCGCCGGCTCGACGCGCTGCTGGCGCATGAAGTCAGCGTCCATTTGCTGACCTGGTTCAACGGTTCGACCCAGGGGCTGGGCATCTTCCGTACCGGACTGGCGCGTTACGAAGGGGTGCAGGAAGGGCTTGGCGTGTTCGCCGAATGGGCGGTCGGCGGGCTGACCTCGACCCGTATCCGATTGCTCGCAGGCCGGGTCGTCGCGGTCGACGCCATGTTGCGCGGGGCCGATTTCTGCGATTGTCATGCCCTGCTCCACGAGGCGCACGGGTTCCGCCCCAAGGCCGCATTCGGGATTGCCGCGCGGGTCTATCGGTCGGGCGGGTTTGCCAAGGATGCCATCTACCTGCGCGGGTTCAAGGCGGTGATCGATGCGGTCGCATCGGGTGTCGACCTCGACCCGTTCTGGCTCGGCAAGATTGCCCCCGGGCATCTGCCCGCGGTCGACGAATTGCTTCAGCGCGGACTTCTCCAGCCGCCGGTGCTCCGGCCCTCGTTCCTCGACCGGCCGGAGGTGCAGCAGCGCATCGCCGGCCTCGCCTCCGACCACAGTTTCACCAATATCCTCGACCAGGAGTAAGCCGCAGTGATCATCGCCTTTTTCGTCAACGACATGGAACGCGAGTTCGCGGGCTACACCACCACCGTCCTGGCCTATGAGGCGCACAGCCGGGGCCATGGCGTGTGCTACGTCACGCCCGACGATTTCCTGTTGACGGCTGACGACCGGCTGCACGTCCACGGTCGCTTCCTGCCCAAGACGAAATTCAAGAGTCGCGACGATTTCTTCAAGGCGCTGCAGAGCCTCAAGACGGCCCAGCTCGACATGGCGGAGGTCGACGTGCTGATGCTGCGCAGTGACCCGTCGCTCGATGCCCAGACGATGCCGTGGGCGGCCGAGGTGGGGATCCTGTTCGGGCGCGAGGCGGCCAAGCGCGGGGTGATCGTCGTCAACGATCCCGACAGCCTGTCGAAGGCGATCAACAAGCTCTATTTCCAGAGCTTCCCGGTCGAGGCGCGGGCCGAGACCATAATCAGCCGCAACGAGGATGACATCAAGGCTTTCGCCCGCGCGCACAAGAATGAGATCATCCTTAAGCCACTGCAGGGATCGGGCGGGTCGGGGGTGTTCAAGCTCGACGCCAAGGCCAAGTCGAACATCAACCAGATGATCGAGGCGATCGGCCGCGACGGTTACATCATTGCCCAGGCCTATGTCCCCGCCGCGAAAAAGGGCGACATCCGGCTGTTCCTGATGAACGGCGTGCCGCTTCAGATCAGCGGTAAATATGCCGCGCTACGGCGGGTCGCGTCGAAGGACGACATCCGCTCGAATATCCACGCCGGGGGCACCGCCGAAGCGGTCGAAATCGGCGAGACCGAACTTCGCGTGGCCGAGATCATCCGGCCCAAGTTGATCGCCGACGGCATGTTCCTGGTCGGGATCGACATCGTCGGCGACAAGATCCTCGAGGTGAATGTTTTCTCGCCCGGCAATCTTGGCAGCTGCTCGCGCCTCGCCGGGGTGGATTTTGCAGGTCCGATCGTCGACTCGCTCGAACGCAAGGCGGAGATCGCCAAAGATTATGCCCAGACCTTCGACAACCGCCACCTCGCGGTGCTGTAGCCAACGTCAGGGGTTGTAGGTGCGCTCGCCATGCTCGGTGAGGTCGAGCCCTTCGCGTTCTTCGTCATGGCTGCGGCGCAGCGGCATCAAAAGGCGGACAATCAAGAAGGCGATGGCCGAGCCGATGCCTGACCACAGGATGGCAATGCCCACCGCCCCGGCCTGCACCGCCAGCTGCTTGCCCAGCGCATAATCGGCGGCGGCGTGGCCGCCCAGCATTGGCAAGGCGACAATGGCCGTGCCGATCGATCCGACGATCCCGCCGAGGCCGTGGATCCCGAACACGTCGAGGCTGTCGTCGAGTTTGAGCCGTTGCTTGGTCCCGGCGATGAAGGCGTAGCAGGCAAGGCTCGCCGACGCGCCGAGTAATATGGCACCGAGCGGGCCGCTGATCCCCGCGGCGGGGGTAACGGCGACCAGTCCGGCGACCGCGCCCGATGCGCCGCCGAGCAGGGAGGGCTTGCCCGATCTCCACGCTTCGAGCGCCATCCACGCCAGGATTCCAGCGGCCGGGGCAACCATCGTATTGAGAATGGCCACCGCCGCCAGCCCGTTGGCCTCAAGCGCCGAGCCGGCGTTGAAGCCGAACCAGCCGACCCACAACAGGCCGGCACCGACCAGTACCAGCGCGAGGCTGTGTGGCGGCATCGCTTCTTTCTGGTAGCCGATCCGCGGGCCGCAAAAAGCGACCGCGACCAACCCGGCGATCCCGGCGTTGATATGGACCACGGTGCCGCCGGCGAAATCGATCGCGCCAAGCTTGAAGATCAGCCCGTCGGCGGCCCACACCATATGCGCCAGCGGCACATAGACCAGGGTCAGGAACAAGGCGGAAAACAGCAGCATCGCGCCGAACCTGAGGCGCTCGGCGGTGGCGCCGACAATCAAGGCGGCGGTGATCGCAGCGAAAGTCATCTGGAAAGCAGCAAACAACAATTCCGGGATTGCGCGACCCTCGCCTCCGACGGGCCACAGCGTTCCGCCGTCGATCCCTCTCAGGCCGGCCTTGGCCAGATCCCCGACGACCGGGCCGCCGCCGGAAAAGGCCAGGCTATAGCCCCAGCCGACCCACAGCAGGATGGTGAGCGCGGTGATCGCCAGCACCTGGCTCATCACCGACAGCGCATTCTTCGCGCGCACCAATCCGCCATAGAAGAGTGCGAGACCCGGCAGGAGCATCATCAGCACGAGCAGGGTTGCGGTCAGCATCCATGCCGTGTTGCCGCTGTCGAGCATTGCCGATCCGCCCATGCCGCCCCCTTGTTGCAACGCAAAATGTGTCGCGCCGCGGGCGAGGTGGCAACGCCGCGAAGGCCAAAAGTGAATAATTCAACCGACTGACCGCCGGATGAGGTGCCTAGCGGCTGGCGACGGCCTGCGGAGCGCTGCTGACCAGCGGCTTGGCGCCGTCACCGAGGATGATGAACGCCGCCCAATAGAACGGATGCGACGTTTCGGGATCGTCCATCAGCCCGCGTTGCGCCCCTTCCAGCGCGCCGGCCAGCGGCTGCCCCGGCTTGGCCTCGATCAGCCCCGAGATCAGTCGTTTGGTGGCGTTATAGCTGTCGGGCACCGGCCAGTGGCTGGCGACCACCGAGCGCGCGCCGGCGCCAATGAAGGCGCGGACCAGCCCGTCGAGCGCATAATTGCCGCCGGTCATAATCCCCGCCTCGCGCGAGGTACTGGCACTGGCCGCGCCGGCCGTGTCGCAGGCCGACAATATCACCACATCGGCGTCGAGCTTGAGGTCGAAAATCTCGCGGAAGCTCAGCAGACCGTCGGAGCCGGGGCCGCCGAACGAAGTGACCAAGGCAGGTCGCGTCGGGCAGTCGGGGCGTGGCGCGGTGACTAGGCCGTGGGTAGCGAAATGCAGGATCCGGTAATTGTCGAGCTGGTCGTCCTTGAGCAAGGCGGTATCGGTGAACGCCGCGCCGGTCAGCAACCTGCTGTTGGCGGGGCCGAAGACATTGCTCGCCAGCGTCAGCTCGGCGGGCGAGATCGGGGACTGCCAGGTCTGTACCGGCCAGTCGCAATCGTCGGCCACCGCAGCGACCGGTTTCACCATCACCTTGGCATTGTCGCCTAGCCCGAGATAGGCGCCGCGCGCCCGGCTCGGGGCGATGGCGCGCACGTCGAGGAAGCTGCGCGGGCTGACCGAGATCGAGACCTCGCGACCGCGGCCGAGCCAGTCGACCCCGCGCATGTCGAACGCGTCGGCCTTGGCCAGCCGCTGTCGTGCCTTATAGGCATCGAGCCCGTCCTGCTTGGCGATCAGCAAATAAGGCGGCAGCTGGAGCATCGGTCCGTCGGGCTCGAATATGAGATGCTTCAGTGCCTGCACCTCGCCGTCGATCGGCCCGAACAATTCGAGGTAGAGCGAGCGCGCATTGTCGGCGTCGAACGGATCGGTGACCGCTTCCTCGCCTTCGTAGCGGACGATCGAACGGCGTATCTGCGACACTTTGTCGGCCATCATGTTGCGCGTCGGGGTGATGCGCAGCGCCTGCGCCGCACCCTTGGTTGCGAACACCGCATAGAGGCGGTCGCCGACCGCCATCATCTTGTAATAGCCCTCGCCGTCGCGCAACGCCGCCTGGACATCGGCGAGGTTCGTCTGCTGCGGGGCAAGCACCTTGTAACGCGGATAAGCGGCCAGCTGCGATTGCAGGCTGGTCTGGTCGGCGCGCATCTGCTCGAGACTCGCCTTGGTGCCGGCCAGTGTCTCGATGTCGGCCGGAGTCGGGGACTTCTTGGCCGAAAGGTCGCTCAACTCGCCCTCGGTCCGGGCGATCTCGCGGGTACGTGTCACCGCCAGCCGGAACAGCGACGAAGCCTCATCATTGCCTTCGGACAATTGCCGCGCCAGCACCGCCTGGGTCTGGGCCACGCCGGGTCGGGCGAGCGCCTGCGCCGCGCGGAACATCAGCGCCGCCGAATCGGCCGTACCATCGCGCGCGAGCATTTCGAAATAGGGGGTGAGCAGGTCGCGAAGCGCTATCCCGCTATCGGCGATCGACGCGCTTTGATCGACCACTTCGCCGAACAAGACGCGCGACGCAGCGGCATCGCCTCGCCGCGCCAGGAAACCGGCTTTCCGCGCGCGTGACGCCAGCAGCATCGGCGAATCCGGGAAGTTTTTGCCGAGCAGCGCGATCGCCGCATCATAAGCCCCGATCGCCGAACCGCTGTCGCCCGCCGCTTCGGCAACCAACGCGCGCTCGACATCGATATCGGCCACCAGCCAGCCAGCCGATTTGAGCTTGCCGTCACGAACGCCGCGCAACTTTTCCTGCGCCTTGTCGAGGTCGCTCCGTGCCTGAGCGAGCTTGCCGGTGCGGCGGAGCGCGATCCCCGACAATTGCAGCGCCTGCGCATCTAGCACGGCGGCCCGCTCCGCTGGGCGAAGGCCATTGTCGATGTTGACCTGCTTGTAATTATTGCTGTCGCGATTGAGCTCATCCGCCAACGGAAGCGTGATCAGGCCGTTGCGAAGCTCTTCATCCTCGACCGAAATGATCGGCGCGACCGGCTTGGCAAGCTCTGCTAGCGCGGCCTCGGCCTGGCGCTGGTTCAGTTGGTTGATCGTGCGAAAATTGCGGATCAGGCGCTGCAACACGGGGTCGCTGAGAGGCGCCTTGGACTCGGCCTGGGCAAGCAGGCGCAGCGCAGCGTTGAAGTTGCTCAAATTGGACTGTTGCAGCCCCTGGTTGGCGAGCGCTTCGGCGAAGGCGGCATTGTCGTTTCGATCGCGCAGCGCCAGCGTCTCGAAATATTGGTCGGACTGGGCGAACTGCCCGCCATTGTTGAGCGCATAAGCCTCGATTCGCGCGGCTGCGGGATCGAGCGATCCGGCTTGGGTGCGGGCAAAGGCCGCGGCGTCACTGACCTCGGTCGTGGCGACACGCATTGCGCCCTTCTGCGGCCGGTTGCTGACCACTGAGGCAAGCGCGAAGCGGAGCGCGGGGTCATAGCCCGCTAGTCCTTCGACGAAATAGGTCGTCTTGCCGCGGGTCAGCCAATAGCGCTTGTAATCGAGCCGCGATGCCTCGTCGCGGCAGGTCAGGCTGTTCGCGGTTCCGGCACCCTCGACGGTGACGCTGGTCCCCGCCCCGCAAGTCAAGGCGCCCGTCTTGATCAAGCCTGGCTCGTTTGCCGGATCGACCGCTCGGCGCACCGCGAGCAGGCTGCCGACCGCACTAGTCGCGTCACGACAAGTGAGGACATAGGCGCGATCGAAGATCCCGGTCAGCCGCTTATCGGTGGCGCGCGACTGCGCGGTGCACATCACCCCCGCGTCGCCCAGCCGGAAGCTGGTGCGGTTGGCGATTGGCAATTCGCTCGCGCCGATCGCGGGCACCGACGCGCCGATCGCCGACGCCAGCAGGAGGATCCGGGCGGTCATTGCTGACGAACGCTTCACTTGCCGTCTCCCTTGTTGGCGGGTTTGCATTTGTTGTCCTTGGTGCTGTCGCAAACCTCGACATTGGCATCCTCGTCCGGGGAGCCGTAGAGCGACGGATTGCCGGCACCTGATACCGGGTCATCGACATCGCCAGACTGGCCCAACGGGACCGTTTCGAGCAGCGGGGCCGGCGGATTCAACAGGCTGCCATCCACCCCATCGCCAAGTCCGTTACCGTCGGTCAGCTGGACGTCGGTGCGGACCGGCGTGTCGATCCTCGGCGGCCGGGCCGAAACGCAGGCGCCGATCAGCGGGCAGCCGTTGATCGTGCTTCCGGCGACGAAAATGTCGGTTCCAAATTCGGTGACCAGCAGGTCGCGCACCGCGATTCCGGTCAGGGTCGCGCCCTCGGCGATAATCTGGCCGTTGATAACCATGTCGATTGATCCGGGGGCCAGGTCGCCCTCGCCATCATCGCTGATATTGGCGGCATTGAGCAGGAAGCCCGCAGGCACCGTGGTGGTGCCCATATTCTGGACGTACAACGTATAGGGCCCGACAATGTCGCTGCCGCCAAATTCAATGTCGAAATTGGCGGCATTGATGATACCGCCGGGGCGTTGCACTGCGGCCTGTTGGTTGAGTGCCTCGCGATAACCGGCGAATTGCGGGTTGACCGCCAGTTGGTCGAGCAGACTGCCCTCGGCGACGTGGATCCGGCTGGCGTACAGCTCAAGCGTCCCGGCCAGCGCGCCGCCAGTGCCGGTCAGGGAGATGGCCCCAGTAGCGGCGTCCAGCTCGAAATTCTGGGTGTAGAAGCCGATGTAATTATCGGCGCCCAGGCCGGTGACGGTGACGTCGCCGACAACCCGGAGCGTGCCGTCGAGCGCCAGCCCGTCTTCCTGCAGGGTGATGAACTCGACCCCGCCGTCGCTGCTCTTGATATTGCTGCCGGCGAGCGGTCCAGTGATGGTCAGGTCACCGATCAATGTGTCGGCATCGCCGCCAAAGCCGCCCACCGCAATCCGGATCAACCCGCCGCTGATGCGTCCGAATTCGGCGTTAGACAAGGCGTAACCGGTGCCGGTCAGCCCGTCGCCGATCAATGCCGGGCCATCGGTGCTGACAGCATTGAGCAGGATCGTCCCGTTAGCGCCGCCGTCGATCGAGCCGTTGCTGGAAATGCTAATATCGCCCGACCTCAGGGCCACCGATGCCGCGCGCCAGGTTCCGTCGACTGTTGCATTGTCGCCGGCAGACGCTTCGATGCTGCTGGCGGTGATGGCGCGCGCGGACAAATCGTCGCCCGCCGCGGCCTGGAAGCGGCTGGTGACTACCGGACCGTTGATGGTAACCGATCCGCCGCTCGCGACCGGCGCCAGCGCCAGCACGACATCGGCGTCAAAGTCGTCATCCAGTCCGCCCCCGGTCTCAAACATTGAGGAATCGGCGATGTAGACCCGGCCGTTGGCTGCGGTGGTGATCGAACCGGTGACCATGTCGCCACCGACCAGCGCCATGAACAGCCGCCCGGCGGTGATGTTGCCGGTGGTCAGATTGCCAAGGGTCGCGAAGCCGACCCGGTCGGTGCCGGTGGCATTGCCGACCAGGATCGACGTCGCCGACGAGAAGCCGATCGAGAAATTGTCGATCGGTGCCGCGCCGGTGGTGAGGATGTTGCCGAGCACAAGCGCGCCCTCGGCCTCACCCGTGGCGTAGGAAACCGCGGTGATATTGCCTCCGGTGACCGCGCCGCCGGCGGTGAAGTCGATACTCCCGGCATTCACCGTACCGAACACGATCCCGCCCTGGGCGTCGAGTTCGATTGCATCACCGGCGACGAGATTGCCGAGCGCCTGCAATCCACCTGACACTGTCTCGATGAAGGTGTCGGCGGTGATGCTGCCGGTCGCGATCGACCCGTCGGCGGCAAGGTAGACGCCATCGATCGAGTTGATCGTACCGGTGCCGATATTCCCGCCCGACTGGACGGTGATGCTGGCGCCCGGGAACAGCTGCGCCTCGCCGACGAAGAGCAGACGGGTCAGCAGATCGCCGGTGTTGATCGATCCATCGGCGAAAAGGTCGATCGAACTGCCCGTGATATCGCCGGTGGTGATGGTCGTCCCGGCGTCGGCCGAAACATCGTCATAGGCAAAGATATCGAGCGTCGAGATCGAGCCCGCGGCGACCAACGCCACATCGTCGCCTGAATCGATGCTGCCGGTGGCAATGTTGGCGCCACTGTTCAGGCGCACGTCGTTGTTGGCAAACAGGTTGCCAAGATTCATGTTGCCGCCGCTGCTGGCGCTGATTTGATTGCTGGAACTGATCGTCGTGCCGGTCAGCGTGGTCCCCGCCGCCGCCTGGAAGTTGCCGACGTTGACCGGGCCGCGAAGCTCGATCGAGCCGCCGCTGGCGACAGGCGCCGCCGCCAGGATCAGTGCCGGGTCGAAGTCGCCCTCCTCGGTCAGATCGCCGCCGAGCGGGATCATCGAATCGTCGGCGAGATAGGTGGGGCCGCCAGAATTGATCGTGCCGAAGCTCATGTCGCCGCCGCCGAGCGCGAGGAAGATGTTCCCTGCGTTGATGCTGCCGGTGTAGATATTGCCCTGCGCCCCGAGACCGATGCTGTTGAACGCCGCGATATTGCCGGTGTTGATCGTCGTTCCGGCCAGAAGCCCGACGTTATAGTCGGCTTCATATCCGCTCGACTGGTTCACGATCCCGGCCGAGACATTGAGCAGGTCGATCGATTCGCCAGCCCCGACATAGACCGAATCGCCTGCGGTCATGTTGCCGCCGTCGACATAGCCGCCGGCGTCGAGGTCGATTGATTCGCCAGCCAAAGCGTCGCCGACGAAAATGTCGCCCGCTGCAACCAGCTCGATGTCGCCTCCTGCGGTCAGATTGGCAAGGAAGATGTCGCTGCCGCTTTCGGCATAGATTGATCCGGCATCGACGAAGTCGCCGCCGATGAACCCGCCCGCGAACAGCGCAACCGCGCCACTGCCCGCGTCAATCGAGCCAACGTCGATAAAGGAGCCGGCCGCGACGCGGAAGCTGCCGGCAAGGACGTCTCCGACGGTGACCGAGCCGCTGGTCGCCACCAGCGCCGCCGCGAAGACATCTTCCGGATCGAATGTGTCATCGGTGGGGATGGTCCCGCCCGCATTGGCGTACATCGAATAATCGGCAAGCAGCACGCGACCGTTGGCATCGATGTCGCCGATGTTTATGTTGCCGTCGACCAGGCCGAGCACGTCGCCACCAGTCGTCAAATTGCCGCTGGTCAGCGTTCCAGGCGTGACCAATGCGATGCCAAGTGCAGCATCGACAGTGCCAACGGTGATCGAAACGCCGGATACCAGACCAACCGAGAACGGCTCGACCGGAGGCTGCGGATTGACCAGCCCGGCCGAAATGTTGCCGTACTGGATCGTCCCTAGCGCGTCGGTAAACAGGACATCGCCGGTCGTGACGTTGCCGCCATCAACAAAGCCTGCAGCGGTGATATCGATTCCGCCGATGGCATCGATATCGCCAACCAGGACCGACCCGCCACTGATGATGCGGATCGCCTTGTTGCTGTCGATATCGGCGGTCTGACCAGCGACGAGGTTGCCCAGGGTCACGTTGCCCCCGGTGTTGATCTGGATGTTCGAATCCGACGTGATGTTGCCCGACGTGAAGGATCCGCCGGCATCGGCATGGAAGAATCCGGTTAGCGCGCTGGTCAGCAGGATCGAGCCCGCGGCATCCAAGTCGGTTCGACCGTTGACATCGAGAATCGTGGCGGTGATCCCGCCGCCTTGCGCCCACATGTCGAGGTCGCCATCGATCGTGAACTTCTGGGCGTTGATCAGCCCGGGCGCGACGATCGACAGGTCGCTGCCGATGTCGAGGTTGGCGCTGGTGACGAAATTATTGTCGGTGGTGATCGTCGCGCTGTCGGCGAAATAGGTGCCGCGGTCCGACGGCGGATCGTTGACCGGGTCGAATACGAAGTCGCCCGCGCTCAAGGTCAGGATGCCGCTGTGCATGTCGCCGTTGTTGGCAAACAGCGACAGATTGCCGCTGGTGACGAAACTGAATTCGCCGTCGACCACGACGTCGCCGTTAATCACCGAAATCGAATCAACGCCCGAGTTCGATGCGTTCGTGCCGGTCTGGACCAGGAAGTCTAGCGACCCGATATTGCCGTCGGCGTTGAGGAAGACGACCCCGCTGCCGCCAAGGTTCTGACTATTGCCGTCGGGGATGCCGATCCCGGGGGTGGCGATTGCCGTGCCGACGATGGAGCCGGCGTTGAGCGTTCCGCGCTGGGCGGGGATGAGGAAGCGTGCGCTCGCAATAACGCCGATCCCGCCATCGCCGCCGACCGTGGCATCACCGCCGATTCCGGTGATCCCAGGGCTGCCAACCACCGGCACATAGCCGAAGCCTGCATTGCCGCCGGTCGCATTGGCGGTCAGCGTTGCATTATCGACATCGACCAGCGATCCTCGCACCAGCAGGATCGCGGCGCCGCCGACGGCGTGGCCGCCATTGCCGCCATCACCGCTGGTCGAGCCGAAATTGCCGCCGCCGCCGTCGCCGCCAAAGGCGCTCGCATCGGCGGTGATGCTGCCGTAATTGCCAACGCCATTGTTGACCGCCGCCGATTGTCCGCTGCCGCTTTCGGTGCCGATGTTGACTACGCCGCCGAAACCGTTGCCGCCAACGCCGCCGTTGCCTCCGGACCCGCCATCGCCATTGCCGCCGTTACCGCCAAAGCCGCCGTTACCTGTGGCATAAGCCGAAGCGCCACCGATGTTGACCGTGCCATTGCCCGCTGCGGCGGTAATGATTCCAGTGCCGCCCTGGCCAATGCCGCCGTCGCCGCCGTTGCCGCCAGCGCTGCCGCCATTGCCGTTACCGCCATCGCCGCCGGTGCCGGACACGTTGACCCGGGCGCTGCCGCTGTCTTTGTAACCGCCGCTGTCGATGCTGATTGTGCTCGGACCAAGATTGCTGTTCGCGGCGTGGATCGATGCCCAGCCGCCGGTACCATTGCCGCCATCTCCGCCATTATCGCCGTTATAACCATTGTTGTCCAAGCCGCCGTCGCCGCCGGTGCCGACCGCCGAAACGCCGGCGCCGCCCTTGATGACTATGTCGCCATTGAGGGCAAAGATGTGCGCACCACCGACACCCGGCGTGGCTCCAATCGGCGGTGTGCCGCTGCCCAGCCCATTGCCGCCGAACAGGCCGTCGCCGCCAAAGCCGCTCGCGGAAACACTGGCGAAGCCTTCGATCGTGATATCGCCGTTGATCGCTTCAATCCGGGCGAATGCGCCGCCGGTGCCGTTACCGCCGGTTCCGTTATCGGCATCGCCCCCATAGCCATCGGCCGACACGTTAACGCCTAGGCCGCTGCCCGGGGCGCCGATGGTGATGTTGCCAAGCGTTGTAATCAAGTGCGCGCTTCCGCCGGTGCCGTTGCCGGCGACGCCATCGGCGTACGAATAGGAATCGCCCCCGCTGCCACCAGCCGTTACCGTGGCGCTACCGTCGATGAGGATCGTCCCGCCGATGCCGTTGGTGGTGCCGGGGAATGTCTGGATCCGCGACTCACCGCCTGTGCCGTTGCCGCCGACGCCATTGGTGAAGTCGTTGCTATATCCGCCAAATCCATTGGTATCGACCAACGCATTGCCGCCGACCGTGAGGGTTGTTCCTGCTTGCGATTGCAACAGCGCCTGGCCGCCCTGGCCACTGCCACCGGTGCCATTGTTATGGTCGCCGCCTTGCCCCTGTGCGTACAGCGACACGTCCGACAGGAAGTCGAGGCTGGCGGAGGGCGCGCCAAACGAATCGGCCCATGCCGTCCCGCCGGTGCCATTGCCGCCGCTGCTTCCTGAACCCGCACCCGACGAATCGAGCACCGCCGCGCCGGCCACCGTGACCGATGCATTGGTGCCGTTGACTTGTACCCGGGTAGCACCGCCCAAGCCATTGCCGCCGATCCCAGAGCTGTAATAATCCGACCCGCCGCCGGTCCCCAGCGCGGTCACACTAAGGGTCGATTGAAGGTCCACTGTGCCGTTTGCGTTGGCGAACAGTCGGGTCTGGCCGCCGGTCCCGTCGCCGGAGAAATCCGCGTAATTATTGGCCGCGCCGCCGGTCGCGTCGGTCGATAGATAGGCTGGCCCGACCAGTGTCAGCGTTCCATTCTGGGCATAAACGTCAACGAAGCCGCCAGCCGCGTCGCCTGCAGAAAAGCCGTTGGAAACTGTCGCATAGAGTTGCCCGCCAGTGGCGTTGGCGTTGGCGTTAAGCGCGCCATCGACCTGAACACTGGCGCTGCTGAAAATCGTTACCGTTCCGCCAAAGGCATCGCCGCCGCCAGTCGCGCCCGCGCCGCCGGATCCGTTGGCGTTCGCGTTGAGGCTGCTGTCGAACAGCAAGCTCCCGCTATTTTGGGCGAAAACATCAATGTCGCCACCCTCGGCATTACCACCGATGCCGGAATTTGCATTGCCGCCGGTGGCGTTGGAGGTGACGGTCATCGATCCGCTGCTGGTGACGACGCTGCCGACGCCGTCGGCGTAGATCTGGGTAAGGCCACCGCCAAAAGCGTTGCCGCCATCATTCTTGCCGGAGTATCCGCCGAACCCGCTGGTCGAGATCGAGTTGGAACCCCCGGACAGGGTCAGTATCCCGCCGGCAAGCGCACGAATATCGACCGTTCCGCCGTTGCCGACGCCGCCGTCGCCATCGCACAAGAAGCATTCCAGCCCGCTTCCGGAACCCCCCAGACCATTGGCGGCGATCGCCATATTCCCATTGACGGAAATGCTGCTGCCGCCGCCACTGGCGCTGACGACGACATCGCCGCCAGTCCCAATGCCGCCAGTCGCATTGAGTGCGGCGGCATAGCCGCCATAACCGTTGGCGGTTACGACGAGACCGCCGTTGAGCAAGACGTCGCCGCCGGTTTGCGCGGTGACGTTGACATCGCCCGCAACCGCATCACCGCCGCTTACATTTGCGATCGTGCTGCCCCCGCCGAACGCATTGGTGTTGAGCGTGGTTGTGCCGCCAACCGTGACCGAAGCATTTTGCAGGGCGTAAACCTCGACCAGCCCGCTCAACGCATCCTGCCCGTCGACGGTGCTGTTGGTCACGGTCGACAGGTCGAGATTGCCGGCGATGTTGACGGTCGTGGTGAAGCCAGACGCGCCGACCCTGGCGCGATCGACCCCGCGCATCGTCACGTCGGAAGCAAAATTGCTCGACTGGCCGACCGGCGAAAAGATGTCGGCATTGCCGCTGGCCGCGGCGACCAGCGCCGACGACATATTTGTTCCGGTGATGCTGAGGTGGGCGTCGAAGCCGTTGCCCGCCGTCGACGGCGTGCTTTCGATCGCCCCGTCAGTGACGTTATACCCGGCCGACAGGACGACCGTATTGCCGACGACATTGGCCGCTCCGGCGATGTTGAAGCCAAGGCTGCTGCCATTGGCGATCAGCATCGTCAGCGCCGCATTCTTGGGCACCGCGACCAGATAAGCGCGGTGGATGTCGCTCAGCCCGGTGCTCGCCGCTCCGGTGATCGTGCCGCTGTTGGACACGCCATTGGCGTTAGTCGTGCCCGTCGTTACCTGGATGTCGAACAGACCATCTGGCGAGAAGCTGATTGTCGCCGCTTCGGCCCCGACCAGCGCCGCGCTTCCGGCGACGTTGATTCTGCCGCCATGCTGGACCCGTGGCGCGACCATTGCGACATAAGCGTCGCCCGCGCTGGCATTGATCTGCGATCCGGCATTGGTGACGATCGCCGCACCTGCCTGGGTCGCCTGGCCGAAAACGACCGTGTTTGCCGCACCGTTGATGAAGCTGCCCGCGGTCAGCGTGATCGGCGATGCCGACAGCACCAGCGAGCCGACGTTGATGATCGAGTTGGCGCCAAGCACGAACCCGCCGGGCGTATAGAAATAGAGGCTTCCGTTGGTTCCAGCCGAAGCGCCGAGCGCAAGTGTCTGGATTGTCCCGTTCATGGTGATCGACCGCGTCGAATCGGCCGGATTGATGCGGTTGAGCACGGCATAATTGCCGGTGCCGAGGAAGTTGGCGCTGGTGCCCGAATTCTGGAAATTGATCGTGCCGCCGCCAATCGCATTGTCGGTCGGGATCCAGTCGATCACCGACTGGCCGGGATTGACGGTGATGGTCGTGGTGTTGGGCGCCGTGGCAATGCCCGCCACACCGCCGCCATTGGTCGTGAAGCTGCCGCTGCCGAGGAAGCTTTGCGCGGTCGCGGGCGTCGCGCCGACCACCATGACCGTGGCAAGCGCGAGGATCGAGCAACTGGTGCGACGAAGTTTCGGCGGGAGGTGGGTGAAACGCATCAAATCCTCCAGGGGAGCAAACGGGTGGTCAGGGTAAGCAGGAAGCGCGGACTTCCGCGGCGATTGTCGATCCCGGCCCGCTCGAGCGGCACCGCGACCGCGGCGTCGATCGCAAGTCGCTCGTCGAGTCCGGCGCGAAGTCCGCCGCCGGCCGATTTGAGATGTTGGGGATCTTTGCAAAACGGAGGCTGGGGATCGAATCCGCAGACAACATCGCCTTGCCCCTTGTTCCAAACCCAGGCGGCATCGCCGAACAGATAGGGCTGGATCAGGAAGCGCGACCGCCTGAGCGGCGCAACCCGCGGACCGCGCAGCTCGACCGAAACGCCCGCCCCGCTGTCGCCGGTGATCGTCGCCGGGTCATAGCCGCGTCCGACGGTATAATTGCCGGCCGTGAATTCCTCGAAGCTGAGCAGCGGATCGAAGCCGATTTGCGCGCGGGGGCTGACCGACACCGACAGCGATTTGCCGAGCGCCAGCTCGCCCGAGGCGTTGATCCGAACCAGCGTCCCGGTCGCGCGGCCATCGGCTCGGCTCGGCGGCGTATCGCCCTGGTCGCAGCATTTTTCGCTCGCGCCGAAGATGTCGAGCCCCTTGCGCAACTCGATCCCGCCGACGACCTTCCATTTTGGCCGCCGCGACTTCAAATCGACCGCATCGAAATCGGCGCGGACGTAGGCAACGCGCAGCCGGTCGCGGGTCAGCGGCCCGATGAAGTCGACCTTCTGGTTCACATAATCGAACCCGCTGCCGAGCGACAGATTGTGCGATTGGGTGCGGATGACGGGGTAGGACAGGCCGAGCGTCGCGAACAAGGTCCGCGCCTTGATGTCGGGATCGCCGGGATTGCCGTCGATCGTCGGCTTGGTCCAGGCGTAGGTGAATTGGCCGGTGACGGTCAGCCCTTCATTGCCCGGCCGGAAGCTGTGGCCGAACTGGAGGATCTGCTGTTCCTTGAAATCGAGCGTCGAGTAAGCCGAGATGAAGGTCGAATCGCCCATCCCGGTCAGCCCGAACAATTGCCCGCGCAGCTGGCCGCCCCAGCGCCCGGCCTCGCTCGCCGCGAGATTCTGGATGACGGCGTCCAGCGAATAAGGCTGGCGAATGACCGACACTTCGCCGATCAATTCGCCCGGCCCGGTCCCCGCGGGCTTCAAGGTCAGCTGGACGTTATAGCCGGGGATGTCGCGCGCCAGCAGCAGATAGCGCTCGGCGCGGTTGCGGTCGAATACGTCATCTTCGGTCAGCTTGGACAAATAGCCGGCCAGCTTGGCCTCGGCCCCGCCGGTCTGGCCGCGGGCACGCACCGTGGTCACCCGCGCGTAGAGCACCTCGAGCCGGACGATGCCGTTCTCGATCCGCTGGGTCGGCACCTGGACCGCGGCGAGATAGCCCATGTCGCGCAGGAGGGTCGCGGCCCGGTCGCGGATTTCGCAAATCACCGCCACGGGCTGCTCGGTGCCAGCAAAGTCGGCCCATGTGCGGCGCATCTCGCCGTCCGACGCGCCCTTGAGGTTGTTGAACTGGACGTCGGCCAGCTTGACCCGGACGTCGGCAAATTCGGGATTGGCCAGCGGGCAGGGCGAGCGCTCGACCCCGCCGACGACGTTGAGCGTCGATTTGGGTGGCGCGGTGCCCGGCTGCGGCCGAGTCAATTCGTCGCGGGTCGGTACGACCGACTGCGCGAATGCGGGCGACGATGCCAACAAACTGGTCCCGGCGGTTACAACCCCCAACGCGGAAAAATACTGCCGAGCCCCCATACACGATCCCCCAATCATGGACGCGCAGAAAGGCTAAGCCGGCACCGACTCGCTTAAATGCGCGTTAACATTGGTGAAACCATAATTAACCTGAGTCAATCGCATGGGTCACCCATCGACCGTCCCAATCGGGGATTTCAAACGACTTGGCGCAGGTTGTTCAGACAGACCTTTGTTCGAAGCCGGCGAGGCATTCGGCGAGCCATCGCGCCGCGGTCAGCGCGCTGAGATCGGTCGGGTCGAGCGGCGGGTCCCATTCGGTGAGGTCGATCAGGCGCACTTTTGGGCAAGCGGCGAGCAAACGCGTCGCGGTGAAGAAGTCGGATGCCGCCATCCCGCCCGGACGCGCGCCCGGTGCACCCGGGAACTGGCTGCGGTCGATCACGTCAATGTCGCAATCGACCACGATCGTCGTGCAGTGCGCGACATGGGACAGGGCGCTGGCGATCGCCGCCTCGATTCCGGTTCGCCCAACCTCGCCCATAGTGACCACCAGATGGCCGCCATCGACCGCATCCCGGTGCATGGCGGCGCTGTTGGCGAACGGCGCGAGCCCGATTTGCGCGATGTTGCGGCCCGGCAAGCCATCCTCGCGCAATGCCCGCACCGGATTGCCATTGCCAAGGCCGCGGGTCGTGTCGCGCAGGTCAAAATGGGCGTCGAGCGTGATCAGCCCGACCTGGTCGAGTGGCACTCCTAGCGCATGCACGCCGGGCCGCGTCACCGCATTGTTGCCGCCAACCAGTAAAGTCAGGTCGTGCCGAGCAACGCTCGCGGCGCAGGCGTCGCGGATCGGCGCGGTGGCCTGTTCGATGGTCATTCCGCCGATACCAACGTCGCCATGATCGGCGATCTGGCTTGCCAGCTCGCGCTTCGTCTCGATATCGTAGCGCCCGATCCGCCGAAGCGTCGCGCGGAGCAAGGCGGGGGCGAGGTCGCACCGTCCCGGCGTCACCGAACCGGCGGCGAGCGGCGCGCCGACCAGCCCGATTGCAGCGCCAGAAGCTTCGGGGCTATCGGCGGCGACCAGCAGGTCGGACAAATTGGGCCAGCTCATGCTTGACGATTAGCAGCCCTGCCGCCCATTGCCAGTCGCCATGTGGGACCGCCTCCTTACCGATTGCCACGTCGCGACGATGGTGCCGCAGCCGGGCAACCCGCTCGGCCTGTTCCCTAATGCCGCGATCGGGATCGACGGCGGGCGGATCGTCCGCGTCGGTAAACGCACCGAACTGGCCGGATTCCGCGCCAAGGAAGTGGTTGCTTTGGGCGGCGCGTGGGTCACGCCGGGGCTGGTAGATTGCCACACCCACCTCGTGTTCGGCGGCACCCGCGCGAGCGAACATGCCATGCGCCGCGCCGGTGCATCGTATGAGGAGATCGCCAAGGCCGGCGGGGGCATCGCCTCGACCGTCGCCGCCACGAAAGCCGCAAGCACCGACGAGCTGCGCGACCAATCGCGCCGACGCCTGCACGCGCTGATGGCGGGCGGGGTTACCACCATCGAAATCAAGTCGGGCTACGGCCTCGATACCGCGTCCGAAATCCGCCTGCTCAACACCGCGCGCGCGATCGGCCGCGACCAGCCGGTGCGGATCGTCACGACCTTGCTCGCGCTCCACGCGCTCCCTCCCGGCGAAGACCGCGACATCTATGTGAAAATGGTCGCCGAGGA
>JBKJNP010000227.1:0-4688 GCA_046593565.1 Sphingomicrobium sp.
ATGCCAAGCGGATCCGCGAGCTTGGGCAAAGCTACCTCGAAACGAGCCGCACCCATCGCCGCACCGACCGCGCCAATTTCACCGACAAAATGCCCAACAACTGGATGCATCTCGGACTGATCCGCCTGATCCTGCCCAACGCCCGCATTATCGACGTCCGCCGCGACCCGATGTCCTGCTGTTTCTCCAACTGGAAACAGCTTTACGCCAAGGGGCTCGATCACTCGAATGCGCTCGACACCATGGGTCGCTATTACGCTGATTATGTCCGGCTCATGCGCCACTTCGACGCCGTCCAGCCGGGCATGGTCCACCGCATCATCTACGACGATCTGGTCGATGATTTGGAAGGCGGCGTGCGGCGTCTGCTCGACTATCTAGATGTGCCATTCGATCCCGCCTGCCTCGACTTCCATTCGAACCAACGCGCGGTTCACACGATCAGCGCCGGTCAGGTACGCAAGCCGATCAATCGCGACGGCATCGGCCAGTGGCAACCCTATGACCAGTGGCTCGGCCCGCTCAGAGAAGCGCTTGGCGACACCTTCGCAACCTGGCGTGACTGATCCGTCCGATATTGCGGCGCGCTGGGGCGAATTTCGGATTGCGGTCGAGCAGAATCGGTTCTCCGACGCGCTGGGTCAGTTGCGCGCCTTTCCCGAGGAGATGCACGACCAATTCCAGCTGGTCGCGCATGAAGCCGATCTGCTCGGCAAGCTCGGCGACCATGAGGCCGAGATCGTGTTGCTTCGCCAGCTGATCGAGCAGCACCCGGCCATGGCCAGCCTGTGGGTGAGCCTCGCCAATGCGCAAAAGACCCTCGGTCGCACCGACCAGGCGGTGGCTACATTGCGCCACGCAATTGCGATCGATCCGACATACGGCAAGCCGTGGTGGCTGTTGTCCGATCTCAAGCGCTTTCGCTTCGACGATGGCGATATCGCCGCGATGGAGCAGATGCTCGGCCGGGACGTGCCGGAAAGCGAGCGTGTGCCGCTCCATTTCGCCCTTGCCAAAGCCTATGAGGATCGCGGCGAGGCTGAGGTATCGTTCGGCCATTATGCGGCGGGCAACCGCTTTCGCGCCGCGACCATCGACCCCCGCGGTACAACGATGACGCCCAAGGTCGACCGGTCGATCGCGCTCTACACCGCCGACTTCCTTGCCGCCCGGACGGGTTTTGGGTCGCCCTCGCCCGGACCGATCTTCATTGTCGGCATGCAGCGCTCGGGCTCGACCCTGGTCGAGCAGATACTCGCCAGCCACGCGCTGATCGAAGGGACGTCCGAGCTGCCGCTGATCCCCCAGATCAATCGCGAGATTGCGCTCGACGAGGCGCTTGCCGACGACCTGTTCGAGCGGCTGGCAGTGCTCGATCGCGACCAGTGGCGCGCGATCGGCGACGAATATCTCGCTCGCGCCGCCGCCTTCCGCCGTACCGATCGGCCCTATTTCGTCGACAAATTGCCCAGCAACTGGACCAATATCGGCCTCATCCGATTGGCACTCCCCAAGGCGACGATCGTTGATGCGCGGCGCCATCCGCTCGCCACCGGCTTTTCCAACTACAAGCAGAATTACGGCTCCGGCGCGGCCTTCTCCTTCGACCTTGCTACGATCGGGCATTATTATCGCGACTATCTGCGGATGATGACCCATTTCGAGCAAGTCGATCCGGGCGCGGCCCACCGCGTCGTCAACGAGGCCCTGATCGACGATTTCGAACCGCAGGTCCGCGCCTTGCTCGACCATGTCGGCGTGCCGTTCGACCACGCCTGCCTCGACTTTCACACCAATACGCGAGCCGTGCGCACCCCCAGCGCTGAACAGGTCCGTCGCCCGATCAACCGCGACGGGGTCGATCAGTGGCGCGCTGTCGAGCCTTGGCTTGGCCCGCTCAAACAGGCATTGGGACCGGCACTCACCGGCTGGAACGCCTTTCCCGGCACCTATCGCGACAAGGATGTTTGAATCGATGCTCTATTGGGAAGATCTCGAAGTCGGGACCGACAAGACGTTCGGCACCTACGACGTCACGCGCGAGGAAGTGGTGGAGTTCGCCCGCAAATATGATCCGCAGCCGTTCCACCTCAGCGACGAAGCGGCGGCCAGGACCCATTTCGGCAAGATCGCGGCGTCGGGCTGGCATACGGCGGCGATGACCATGCGGGTGATCGTCGATGCGCTTACTAAGGAGCCGCAGGCCGGGCTCGGCTCGCCCGGGGTCGACGATTTACGCTGGCTGAGGCCGGTCTATCCTGGCGATACGCTGACCATGCACGGCACGATCGTCGACAAGACTCCGTCCCGCTCCAAGCCCGAGCTCGGCACGATCCGGACCCAAACGACGGTGACCAACCAGGACGGAGTCGACGTGATGCGCTTCACCTCAATCGTGCTGATGCAGCGCAAACCCGACGCTTAATCGCCTTCGAACGCCATCAGGCTGATGGAATCCACGCCAGCCGCACGAAGCGCTTCCGCACCGCCCAGGTCGGACAGATCGATCAGGAACCGCGCGCCAACCACCTCGCCGCCCGCGCGCCGCACCAGCCGAACCGCGGCCAGCGCCGTCCCGCCGGTGGCGATCAGATCGTCGACCACGAGTACCCGCGCTCCGGGCGCGCAAGCATCGACATGCATCGCTAGCCGGTCGGTTCCATATTCGAGCGCATAATGCTCGGCGATGGTCTCGCCCGGCAATTTGCCGTCCTTGCGTACCAGCAGCAGTCCGGCGCCAAGTTTCACCGCCAGCGCCCCGCCAATGGCAAAGCCGCGCGCGTCGATCGCCGCGACCAGGTCGACCGGACCGCGAACCGTGGCCGCCATCGCCTCGACCGACGCGGCAAGGCCGACGGGATTGAGCAGAAGCGTTGTAACGTCGCGAAACTGGATCCCGGGCTTGGGGAAGTTCGGAATAGTGCGAACCAGCGCCTTCAAGTCGTCGGCGCTGGCCGCCACTAGCTACATTCCGGCTTTCTTCGCTGCCCTGGTGCGCTTGGCCTGGTTGCCCGGATCGAGCGGACCCTTGGGGGCGACCTTGCGCTTCGCCTCGGCCCAGATGTTCTGGTAGCTCATGTAGCCGAAGATGGTCGCGAACAGCAGGAAGATCACCACCACAATCCCGGTGCGATGGCGGTTCTCCAGCTTGGGCTCCGCCGTCCACACCAGGAATGCCGAGACGTCCTTGGCCATCTGGTCGACCGTCGCCGGGGGCGAACCCTCGGCATAGGTGACCTGCCCGTCGCTGGTCAGCGGCGGCGGCATCGCCAGGTTCAAATTGGCGAAATAGGGATTGTAATAGAGACCGTCGGGAGTCTTCGCGGTCGGAAAATGCTTAAGCAATTCTGCCGGTTGCTCCTGATATTCGGTGAGCAGCGAATAGGTGTAAGCCGCCCCGCCTTCACGCGCCTTGGAGATCAGCGACAAGTCGGGCGGAAGCGCATTGTTATTGGCCGCGCGCGCTGCCGTGTCGTTGAGGTACGGCGACGGGAAGCGGTCGGCCGGGGTTGCCTTGCGGGTCGCAGCTTCGCCAGTGTCGGGATTGACCGTCGGAACCTCGATTTTCCAGAAATTGCCCGATCCGGCGTAGGCCTTGATCTGGCCCTCGTTGTAGCCGAGCGCTTCCAGATCGCGGAACGACACCAGGTTGATGCCGTGACAGGCGGCGCACACCTCGGTGTAGACCTGCAGCCCGCGCTGCAATTGCGCGCGGTCATATTTGCCCAACGGCCCGTCGGAGGAGAGCTTCAGCGCCTTCGGTTCCTTGTGGAACTCATGCTCCGCGGTTTCCTCGGCTGGCGAATTGATCGCGTCGGCCGCCGTGAACCCCAGCGAGATCAGCAACACGCCGCAAAAGCCGATCCCGATCAGCAGCGCGATGGCACGGACCAGGCCCAGGCTGGTGAACCAAGCCCAGATGGCGATGAAGGGAGCAAAGATGATCATTGGTCCTTAGTCTTTCAATTCGCCGGTGCGGTCTGGCCGAGAGGAGCACTTTCCTGTTGCTCGCCATGCAAGGCCGAGGTCGAGATCGACGACGGCAGTGGCAGCGTATCCTCGTTCCGCGAGATCAGCGGCAAGATGATCAGGAAATGCGCGAAATAATAGGCCGTGGCGATCTGGCTGATGGCCACAACCAGCGGCGTCACCGTCGCCCCGCCGGCCCAGGTCAGCACGATCACGTCGATCACCAGGATCCAGAAGAAGCGCTTGAACACCGGGCGGTAATTGCCCGAGCGGACCGGCGATTTGTCGAGCCACGGAAGCAGAAACAGGAGCAGGATCGAGCCGAACATGGCGAGCACGCCCCACAGCTTGGCTGGCAGGATGAAATCCACCGTGAAGCTCTTGAGGATCGCGTAGAACGGCAGGAAATACCATTCGGGCACGATATGCGCCGGGGTCGAGAGCGGATTGGCGGGGATATAATTGTCGGGATGGCCCAGCGCGTTGGGCGCAAAGAACAATACCAGGCAAAAGACCGTCAGCACCAGTCCAGCGAACCAGCCGTCCTTGGCGGTGTAGAACGGGTGGAACGGAAGCGTATCCTTTTCGCTCTTCACGTCCACGCCAGTTGGGTTGTTCGATCCCGGGATATGCAGCGACCAGATGTGCAGCACGACCACGCCGGCGATCACGAACGGCATCAGATAATGGAGCGAGAAGAAGCGGGTCAGCGCCGCCTG
>JBKJNP010000225.1:0-3627 GCA_046593565.1 Sphingomicrobium sp.
ATCGCCGACAAGGCCGCCGCGACCCTGTTTTGATCCGCATTCGCCAAGATTCTTCCCGAATTAGAATCGTCGAGCAGACCGGCTCGACCAATGCGGATTTGCTCGCAGATACAACCGTGATCGAGGGCGACTGGCTGGTCGCGCTGCGCCAATCGTCGGGCAAAGGTCGCCAAGGCCGCCAGTGGCAATCGCTCGACGGCAATTTCGCCGGCTCGACCCTGATTCGCCTCCGCGACAATGATCCATCCCCCGCCACGCTCGCGCTTGCCGCGGGTCTCGCCCTGATCGAAGCGGCCGACGCCGCCGCGCCGGGTCGCGTCACCCAACTCAAATGGCCCAATGACCTCATGCTGGCCAATGATTTGCAGGAGTGGGCCAAGCTTGGCGGGATCCTGCTCGAACGGGCAGGGGACCGCGTGGTCGCCGGTTTCGGCGTCAATCTCGCCGCCGCTCCCGCAATCGAAGGCCGCGCTACCTCCAGCCTCGACGGCAGCATGTCGCCGCAGGACTTTGCCCCCTTGCTCGCCGCAAGCCTTGCTCGCTTGCTCACTGCCTGGCGCAGCGCTGATCCGGCCGCTTTCGTCGACGCCTGGTCTCTCCGCGCCCATCCCATAGGGACCCCGATCACTGTCCATTCGGCACCCGGCGAGCAACTCGCCGGTCGCTTCGATGGCCTTGCGCCCGACGGCGCGCTCCGGCTGCGGCTCGATGACGGCCGGATCGAGCGCATCCATGCCGGTGACGTGACCCTCGCCAATCCATCTCTGTCGCGCTAGGGCGCGCACATGCTGCTCGCCATCGATGCCGGAAACACCAATGTCGTCTTCGCTTTGGTCGATGACGAGGGCAATATCCGTACTCGCTGGCGGATCGCTACCGACCCACGCCGCACCGCCGACGAATATGCCGTCTGGCTTCACCAGTTGCTGGCGATGGAAGGCTTTGCCAAGGCCGACGTCGCCAAGGTTATCATCGGGACCGTCGTGCCGCGCGCGCTCCACAACCTCACTGTTCTGGCGGAGAAATATTTCCACCAGACGCCACTCGTTGCGGGGCAAAGCGGATGGCCGATCCAGCTCGACGTTCCCGAACCCGCCACCGTCGGTGCCGACCGCGCCCTCAATGCCATCGCCGGCCACGCTCGCCACCAGGGTGACCTGATCATCGTCGACTTCGGCACCGCGACGACGTTCGACGTGGTCGATTATTCCGGCGCCTACAAAGGCGGGATCATTGCGCCGGGGATCAACCTGTCGCTCGACGCCCTGGTCGCCGCGGCCGCTCGTTTGCCGCGCATCGCCATCGAAGTGCCCGAAGACAAAAGCGTTATCGGCCGAACCACAGAGACGCAGATGCTGATCGGCGTCTATTGGGGCTATGTCGCGATGATCGAGGGGCTTGTGGCACGGCTCAAGGCCGAGATCGGCCGCCCCGCGAAAGTCATCGCCACCGGCGGCCTCGCCATCTTGTTCGATCACAACACCGACGCGTTCGACCGTATCGAACCCGACCTTACCATCCAGGGCCTCGCCCTCCTCGCCGCGAAGGCCAAAGCAAAATGACACCCGGCGAAGAACTGCTTTTCCTGGCCCTCGGCGGCTCGGGCGAGATCGGCATGAACGTCAACCTCTACGGCACCCAGGGCAAATGGCTGATGGTCGACCTCGGCCTGACATTTGCGGACACCGATTATCCGGGCATCGACCTGATCCTGCCTGAACTGGAGTTCATCGAGCAGCGCCGTGAGCAATTGATCGGCATTGTCCTGACCCACGGTCACGAAGATCATATCGGCGCGATCCCCTATCTCGCCGCCGATTTGAAGGTCCCGCTCTACGCCACGCCGTTCACCGCCGCGTTGATCGCCGGCAAGCTGGAGGAAGAGGGCCTGGTCGGAAAGGTCAAGGTCCACGTCATCGAGCGTGACGGCAGCATCGACCTCGACCCGTTCAAGATTACCTTCAAGGCGCTGGCTCACTCGATTCCCGAAGGCAATGGCCTGGTCATCGAAACCCCGCACGGCAACATCTTCCACACTGGCGACTGGAAGATCGACGAGACACCCGTGCTGGGTCAGCCGTCGAGCGACCAGGTGATGCACGATATCGGCGACAGCGGAATTTTGGCGCTGGTGTGCGATTCGACCAACGTTTTCCAGGACGCGCCGTCGGGTTCCGAAGCCGGGGTCCATGCCGGGCTTCGCCAGGCGGTCGAGGAAGCTGAGGGGCGCGTGCTCGTCACCACCTTCGCCTCCAACGCCGCGCGGCTCCAGACGTTGGGCCAGGTAGCGATCGAGACCGGTCGCAAGATGTGCGTCGCGGGGCGTTCGCTCGACCGCATCCTACGCGTGGCCAAGGCCAATGGCTATTTGCTCGATTTCCCCGAGACGGTTCGGTTCGACGAAGCGATGCGGCTGCCACGCAATGAGGTGATGATCCTCGCCACCGGCGGGCAGGGCGAGCCGCGGGCGGCTTTGTCTCGAGTGGCATTCGGAAGCCACGAATTGAAGCTTGTCTCCGGCGACACGGTAATCTTCTCGTCCAAGCAGATCCCCGGCAATGAAATTGCCATCGGCCGGATCATGAATGCGCTGAGTGACCTTGGCGCGATCACCGTCACCGATCGCCAGCTCCACATCCACGTCTCGGGCCACCCCGGACGGCCTGAGCTCAAGCAAATGTATGACTGGATCCGGCCCAACATCGTCGTGCCGGTCCACGGCGAGGCGCGGCACATGGCCGAGCAGGCGCGGTTCGCGCTCGCGTGCGGAGTGGCCAAGTCGATCTACCAGAAGAATGGTGACATCATTCGCCTCGCCCCCAAGGGCCCGAAGAAGGTCGGCACGGTACGCACCGGCCGGCTGGTGCTCGACGGTGACGTCATCCTCACCGCCGACGGTGCGACGATCGGTGAGCGGCGCAAGATTTCCGTCAACGGGATCATCGCGGTCGCCTTGCCGCTCACTTCCGACGGCCGCCTCGCCGGCCAGCCGTTGGTGCGTCCGTTCGGGGTCCCGGTCGAGGCCGACCGCGACGATTTCATCGCCGATGCCACCGATGCCGCGAAGCGCGCGTTCGGCGATTCGGTCGACAGCGACAAGGTCCGCGAAGCGGTCCGGCTCGCGGTCCGCCGCTGCGCCACCGTGTGGACCGGCAAAAAGCCGATCGTCGAAGTGATGGCAGTCAGCGCTGAGCGATGAAGATCGGCTCGATCATCGCGATCTACTTCCTGTTCTTCGCCTTCAGCGTCTTTGCGCTGCTGCCATTCGGGGTGCGCACGAGTGACGAGGCGGGCGAGGCCAAGGTCCCGGGGCAAGCCGATAGCGCGCCGCATCGCTTCGATCTGAAGCGCCACCTGCTGCGCTCGGCAATTGCGGCGCTTGTGCTATTTGGCCTCTATTATGCCAATTGGCAGTTCGGCTGGATCACCACCGACGATCTGGACTTCTGGAACTAGTCAGCGTTTCTGGAACGTCAGCGTCGGCCGACCAGCTGCGCCAGGGCTGCGTAAAGCTTGCCCATGTCGGAACTCATTAGCGTCACCGCCATCGGCCCGCCGTCGCGGTCGGCGGTGACCCGGCGCAGCATCGCTTCGAAATCGTGGACGTAGCGATTGACCGAGCGTTGG
>JBKJNP010000253.1:0-4211 GCA_046593565.1 Sphingomicrobium sp.
GACGGCCGGCTCGGCTTCGCTCCGCCCGCACCCGAGTGGCTGGCCAGCGCAGGCACCGGTGACGTCCTCGCCGGGATCATCGCCGCCTTTCGCGCCCGGGGCATGGCGTCGTTCGAATCCGGCTGCGCCGCAGTCTGGGTCCACGGCCGCGCCGCCGAGATCGCGGGATCCGGTATGATCGCCGACGATCTCGTCGCCGCCATCCCCCTCGCACTTCGGTGAGCGATCCGATCGTCCGCATCGCCGCGCGCGGCGACGGGGTCAGCGCGTCGGGCAAGCATGTCGCCTTCGCGGTCCCCGGCGACTTGTTGCTCGACGATGGCAAAATTGAGCCCGGCCCGGGCCACCAGGTGCCGCCTTGCCGTCACTTCCCGGTCTGCGGTGGGTGCCAGCTGCAGCATCTCACCGATGCCGCTTATGGCGATTATTGCGCCAGCCGGATCATCGGCGCGCTAGCCCAGCACGGGATTGAGACCGACATGCGCCCACCCTATCTGTCGCCCCCGCGCACCCGCCGCCGCGCCACATTGCGCGCGCTTAAAGTCGGGGGCGGGGTGCAGCTCGGCTTCAACGAGGCTGGCACCAACCGCATCGTCGATTTGCACGAGTGCCACGTTCTCGATCCACGCCTGTTTGCAATGCTGAAGCCGTTGCGTGGGCTGCTGGCGACAATCCTCCCGATCAAGCGCAGCGGCGAGGTGCAGCTGACGCTGGCCGACCAGGGCGTCGATGTTGGACTGAAGGGCGTGTCGGTCGAGGGCTATGAGGCGGCGGTCTCGTTGACCGACTTTGCCGAGCAGCACCGGCTGGCGCGGCTAAGCATAGACGACGGTATCGGACCCGAAACGCGATTTGAGCCTCAGCCGGTCACCATCATGTTGTCGGGCAAGCCGGTGGTTTTCCCGTCGGGCGCCTTCCTGCAGGCCACCTCCGATGGCGAGGCCACGCTGGTGGAAGCGGTTACTGAGGCGGTTGATGGTGCATCGCGACCGATCGACCTGTTTGCGGGACTTGGCACGTTCGCGCTCTCGCTGGGCGGCAAGGTCGCCGCCGCCGAAGCCGCCCGTGATGCGATCTTGTCACTCAAGTCCGCCGCGCCGGGAATCGAGATCCAGCACCGCGACCTCTACCGCCGCCCGATCGACCGCACCGAACTTGCCGCTTTCGACGCCGTCATCCTCGATCCGCCGCGATCGGGCGCGCAGGATCAGGTACGTGAAATTGCCGCGTCACCGGTGCCGCGCGTCGCCTACGTCAGCTGCAACCCCGCGACTTTTGCGCGCGATGCCGAATTGCTGGTCGGCGGCGGTTATCGTCTCGAATGGGTGCGCCCGGTCGGCCAGTTCCGCTGGTCGACCCATGTCGAATTGGCGAGCGCTTTTTCGCGCTAACCGTGCAGCAGGCCCGCCGCAGCGTGGACCGTCAGGCCGACCAGGCATAAGGTCGACAGCGCGAACAGCGGGAAGCGATATTTGACCCTGTTGATGGTCGACTGGACGATCGAATGAACAATCCGCAACGCGACATAGCCCCACGCCAGCCAGACGTTGATCGCGGCGTCCTGCTCCATCAGCACCAGCACGATGACGATCGCGTAGAACAGTGTCGGCTGTTCATGCAGATGGGAGTAATTATGCGACTTCCAGTTGACCTGATCGGGGATCACCCCTTCCAGATTGGCCCCGCGTCCGCCGACCGTCTTGTTGATGTCGATCCCGGCTTTTTTCATCGCCGGCATGCGTGACAAGGCCATCCAGGTCAGCATCACCAGGGTCCACGCGATCAGCGCGACGATCGGTCCGAGCAAGGGGCTGTATGTCATTGGGGTTTCCTTAGATTACGGCCCAAACGGCTACACCGATCAGAATGATCAGGGCAATCGAGGCGAGCAGGAAGAGGGCGAAGCGGTAGCGAATGCGGTTGCTGATCGACTGGACCAGGCTGTGGACGACGCGCAGGCCGACATAGGCCCAGGCTGAATAGAGCGCGATCGGGCTCTGGCAGTCGGTGAACACGAGGACCAGTGCCGCCGCGTAGAATAACGTCGGCTGCTCCATCAAATGATTGTAATTGTGCGATTTCCATTGGACCTCGGGCGGCAAGATCGCGTCGAGATCCTTGCCCTGGCCGCCGACCCTGTTTTTGAGATCCACCCCAGCCTTGACCATTGCCGGGATGCGCACCGCATACATCCACAGGAACATGATCGCCGACCAGGCAAGCAGCGCGACGACCGGCTGCAGCAGCGGATGATTTGCCATGAAAAAGCCCCCTCACGTACGCTCGTGAGGGACATCATGCCGTTTACGTATCGAAATGCAACTCTAGTCGAATAGTTTGGCGAAGGCGCGCTTGGCGCGGGTCTTCCAATGACCGCGATGATAGGCATCGCTGGCGATCAGCGGCAGTACCGAGGTCGCTTCCGCGAACACCATCTGTTCCATCGCGGTCGACACCTTGCCCCATGACGCGGCTTCCTGGAGCGTCGAGGAGGAGCAGGCGCCATCGCGAACATCGGCGACAGTAATCTGGACGGCATATTTGTGGACCTCGACATCGGCGTGGCCGAGGATTTCCGCGCACACCACGGTATCCTGCGTGAAATTCTTGGGAACACCGCCGCCGATCATCAACAGGCCGGTTGTCCCCGCCTTGATCTTGATGTCGGTCAGCTCGCGAAAGTCGGCGATGGCGTCGAGCACCATGTAATGGCCACCGCGTTTCATCGCATCGACCTGATGCTTGACCAGCCCGAAGCCGGCCGAGCTATCAACGAAGGCCGGGCAGAAGATCGGAACGTCATGCTCGTACGCGGTCTGGACCAGGCTGTTGGTCTTCTTGGCATTGCCCGCGGCGAGCCATTTGCCCATTTCCTTGATGAACTCGCGGCTCGAATAAGGGCGCGGTTCAAGGCTGTCGGCAATTTCGCCGATGGTGTGGTCGCAATCCTGCAGCGCGACCTCGTCGATGTAGGTGTCGTAGATTCGATCGATGTAGAGCGAGCGCAACGTGTCATCGTCGGGGATTTCGAGTGCCTGATAATGCTTGTGGCCAAGCGCTTCGAAGAAATCCATGTCGACGATGGTCGCGCCGGTGGCGACGATCGCATCGACCATGTTCGACTTAACCAGCTGGGTGTAAAGGTCCATGCAGCCGCCGGCCGAGGTCGACCCTGCGATGACCAGGATGACCGAGCAATCCTTGTCCTCGAGCATCTGGTTATAGAGACTGGCAGCACGCGAGGTGTCGCGGCTGGTAAAGCTCATCTTGCCCATCGCATCGATGATCGGGCGCGCGTCGAAGCTGGTGATGTCGATATGCTCGACCACGGACGACAGCAGCTCCGCCTTGCGCGTGTCGTTGATTTTGGCCTCGTTCTGGACCGTGTTGAGCGTGTCGGTGGTCATTTCATTCTCCAAAAGTTCCCCTCCCGCCAGAGCGGGAGGGGCTAGGGAAGGGCCTGGCCGCCAGTTGTCAGCGACAAGCCCTCCCCTTCGCCACTTTGTGGCTCTTCCCCTCCCGCTCCGGTGGGAGGTGGTATTACAGCGTGACGACGTTGGAACGCGCCGGTTCCTCGACCGCTCCATAGAGCGAGGCCATCGGTTCGTCGCTGACGATCACCCGTTCCTCGACCCCGAAGCCGTTGAACCCGGTGCGCATCGCGCAGCCATAGGCACCGAGCATGCCGATTTCGATATAATCCCCCGGCTGGACATCGCCGGGCAGCAGGAACGGGCCGGCCATGCGATCAAGATCGTCGCAGGTCGGGCCGTAAAAGCTGAATTCCATCATGCGCGTGTCCGATTGCTCGGCCCGGATCAGCTCGACCGGATAGCGCCAACCGATATGCGCGGCGTCGAACAACGCGCCATAAGCACCGTCGTTGATATACAGTTCGTCGCCGCGGCGCTTTTCGACGCGGACCAATATGCTTGCATATTCGGCGCACAAGGCGCGGCCCGGCTCGCACCACAATTCGGCCGAGTAGCTGATCGGCAGCGCCTCGAAGGCGTGGTGGATGACCTCGAAATAGCTTTCGAGCGGCGGCGGCTCCATCCCCGGATACCAGCTTGGAAAGCCGTCGCCGACATCGACGATGTCGACCGTGATCGCGGCCTCGACAATCGCATCGCGAACCCGGCTCATCGCTTCGCCATAGGCCGCCGGGCTCATCGCCTGGCTGCCGACGTGGAAGCAGATTCCGAGCGCGT
>JBKJNP010000241.1:0-3046 GCA_046593565.1 Sphingomicrobium sp.
CTCGCCGCCGCGGGGATGCCGCAAGCGGTCGGTGACGGAAAGACGATGATATCGGCCGGTGTCGGCACTTATCGCGGGCGCGGCGCGCTGGCGATCGGTGCGTCGCACCGCACGCAAAGCGGCGGTGCAACGTTCCGCATCGGCGTGACCTACGACAGCGAAGAGCATGTCGGCGCCAATGGCGGTGTTGGCATCGAATTCTGATCCAGACTGACTGACTGAAAGAGCGGGCGGTTCCGAGGAGGAGCCGCCCGCTTTTTCATGTCCCCGGTCGATTAGTCGAATAGGCCGCGACGAACGCCGGAGGTGCCGGTAAAAGGAGGGCGCCGAAGGGGAGTATCTTGCAATGACCCGAGTAAGTTTATTTGCTGCTGCCACGACCGCCGTGGCCGTGTTGATCGCCGCCGCACCCGCGACGGCACAGATAGGGGTTCGCTCGTCGAGCCAGACGTCTGCCTCGTCAGACGACGCGATCATCGTCCAGGGCCAGAAAAAGGAAATCGCCAAGGCGCTGCGCGACCTGATCAAACCGTCGGGCGGGGCCGAGCAGCTGGCGCGGTTCGAGGATGACATCTGCCCGCTGGTGGCGGGGATGCCACGCGACTGGACGGCGGTGCTGACGCGCATGATCCGCGAAAATGTGGTCGCCGTCGGCGGCAAAGTCGCGGCCCCCAAGCCGGGCAAGAAATGCAGCGTCAATGCGGTGGTGATCTTTATCGACCAGCCGCACGAACTGGTGAAGGCGCTAGCCGAGGCCGAGCCCGATTTCTTCGCCATGAGCCCACGCGAAATGACCTATTTCACCGCCGTGTCCCGCCCCGTCACCAGCTGGCACGTAACCGACACGCGCGGCCGCGATGGCCAGGAACTGGCCAGCGTGGGCAGCGTCGGTGGCATCCCGACCGACGCCAAGATCGTCCGCAATGCGGGGTCCAGCCGGCTCTATTCCAACATTCGCGAAGACATGCTGACCGGTTTCGTGGTGATCGATCGACAGGCGACGGTCGGCAAGTCGCTGCGCCAGCTGGCCGATTTGGCGACGATGCATCTGCTGCTCGACGTCAAACAGGAAGCGGGCGCCCGCGACGGAAATTCGATCCTGTCCTTGTTCGAGCCGCGGCCCGAGGGGGCGGCGGGTCCGCGCGCGATGTCGCGCTTCGATCGCGGGGCGCTGAGCGGTTTCTACACCCAACGCGAGAACAACCGCACTGCGGCCCAGCAACGCAGCAATATAGCCGACGCGATCAAGCGCCAGGCGGGCGACAAGAAGGAATAGGGCAGCCCTTCAATGCCATGAAAAAGGCCGGGAGCGCGAGCCCCCGGCCTTTTGTTTATGTGGCCGGGTTCGCTCAGCGGCGACGGGCGGCGTTCTGCTCGGCGACGCTCAGCGATCCGTCCTTGTTGGTGTCGGCGCGGTCGAACCGGACGGCGGCCGGGGCGCGATTCTCGGCCAGGCTAACCTTGCCGTCCTTGTTGGTGTCGAGCGCGTTGAGGAATTTGGCCGCATCGGCCTTGGGCAACGCCTGGGCCGCGGCGACGGCGTTGAATTCGACCAGTGTCAGCGAGCCGTTCTTGTCCGCGTCGAGCCGGCGGAAAGCGGCTTCACGCTCCCTGATCGACCGTGCCTTCATGGCGGCGAACGTGCGCGTTTCGGCTGCTTCAATCTCCGCCCGGTCGGTAAAGCCGTCCCGGTTGGCATCAACCGCAACGAATGCATTGTCGGTTTGCTGCAGGAATCCAGCGCGCGGGATCGGCTGCGGCGTGTTGGCCGGACGCGCTGCGGGGGCGGTTTGCGCCGTCGCCGGAACGACCGGGGCCGAAGCGAGGAGGGCGAGAAGGGCGAAACGAGTGATCACATTGATTCTCCGGGTGGTGGGAATGATTATTTGATGACTCCGGCGGCGCGCATTTCGACCATCGTAACAACGCCATCCTTGTCGCTGTCGATCTGGTCGAAATAGGCCAATTTGCCGGCGCGATGTTCGACCAGGCTGATCGAGCCGTCCTTGTTGGTGTCGAGCTTGCCGATCAGCGGGCGGCCGTCGACCACCGGGCTGCCGGTGACCATCTTGCCGAATTCGACCTGGCTCAGCTGCCCGTTGCGGTCGACGTCGAGTTGGGTGAACATCGCCTGCGCCCGGGCGCGGGCCTGGCCGAGCGCGGCGCCGCGCTCGAACGCCTCGATCTCGGGCCGGGTGACCTTTCCATTCTTGTCGGCGTCCATCTTGCGATATTCGACGTCCATGGTCGCGATATAGTTGGCGCGCGGTACGTTGCTGTTGGTCGGTGCGGGCTGGGCCGCTGCCGGGCCTGCAGACGCGACGCCCAGCAAAACTGCGGCAACTACATGGGTTCTGAACACGAGACGCTCCGTAAACAAATCAGGCGGTTCCGCAAGTTTAGCGCCCGCGACGGAAACGGGAAAGTCCTGTCCCCGATGCCAGTCGCGACGTTGCGCGGGCATGAATGAGCCTGTGCTCACGGCCGGTCCCAGCGATCGAACGCGTCCCCCAGCGCGGCTTTCATCGGCCCCAGCCACGGCTCGTAATGCCGCCAGGCATCGACTCCGTCGCGATTGATCGGGCGGCGCACCTGCTCGGCGCTTGGCGTGGCGACGGCGCGCTTGTTGCGATGCGGGGACAGGCAGGCGTCGTCGAACGGCAGGCCAAGATAGTCGATCAGCCGCCGCGTCTGCCCTTCCGGATCGTCGATCAGTTTCTCGTTCAAGATGCGATGCACTGTGCCCGGCTGGACCGCATCGATATGGGCCATGAAGCGGAGATAGTCGCGATAGAAAGCGCCGATCGATTCCTGGCTGTGCGCGAAGGTGATGCCGCTGGCGTAATTCTGTTTGAAGTTGGAAAAACCGCACGCCATCGGGTGGCGCCTGGCATCGATGATTTTCGCATTGGGCAGGGCCAGCCGGATCAGCCCGATGTTCATCCAGTTGGCCGGCAATTTGTCGACGAAATAGGGCCGGTCGGTGAAGCGCGAGGCGCGGGTGCGCTCGATATATTCGGCCCCGAGCGAGGCCAAAGCCTGGCCG
>JBKJNP010000124.1:0-4158 GCA_046593565.1 Sphingomicrobium sp.
GCTCGACCATCGGGCCGCGGCCCTCGCTCAGCACGCGGCCATCGACGCTCCGCACCGGGGTCAATCCGGCAAAGGTGCCGGTGCAGAAGGCTTCGTCGGCGCCATAGACGTCGGTCAGCGAGAAGTTCTTTTCGAACACGGGAATTCCGGCCTCGCGGCAGATCAGGATGACATTCTCGCGAGTGATGCCGCCAAGGCAATAATCGCCCGACGAGGTCCACACCTCGCCCTTGCGGACGATGAAGAAATGGGTCGAGTTGCAGGTCGCAACGAAGCCGTGGGGGTCGAGCATCAGCGCCTCGTCGGCCCCCGCCTCCGCGGCCTGGATGCAGGCGGTGATGCAATTCAGCTTGCTGTGACTATTGAGCTTGGGATCCTGCACCGCCGGGTCGCCGCGGCGGACGTGGACGGTGAACAGGTTGAGGCCAGTGATGGCGAACTCGGGCGGCGGCTCCTTATATTCGGCGATGATCACCACCGTCGCCCCGCCGACCACCACGCGCGGGTCCTGGTAAGGCGTCGATCGCACCCCGCGCGTTACCATCAGGCGGATGTGCCCGCCGTCGACCATGTCGTTGGCATCGACCGTCTCGTACAGCCGCGCCGTGATCTCCCCCCGGTCGAGTCCGACATCCATCGCGATCGCCTTGGTGCCCTCGAACAGCCGGTCGAGATGGCGGTCGAGGAACGCGATCTTGCCGCCGTGGACCCGCATCCCCTCCCAGATGCCGTCGCCGAGCATGAAGCCGGAGTCGAACACCGAGACCATCGCCTCGCCGCGCGGCGTGAGTATGCCGTTGACGTTGATCAAGATGGTCGCGTTGCGCGGATCGGAGGTGTCGTGGAATGGCTGGACCATGGTTTGAACCTGACCGCCTACTCCGCGCTTGGCAAGCGGCCGTTACTCGGTCGTTCCCCCGTCCCATTCCTCGTCGGCGTGGCGTGCTTCAGCGTCGGCCTTGGTGGCTTGGGTGATGCCGTCGAGATGTTCGGGCGGGCCGTAGAGCGTGTACATCTTGAGCGGCGCGTCGCCGGTGTTGCGGACGTTGTGGCGCGCACCGGCCGGGACGATCAGCCCGCTGCCGTCGACCACATCATAGATATTGTCGTCGATGAACGCCTTGCCCGCGCCTTCCTCGAAGCGGAAAAACTGGTCGCGGTCTTCATGCACCTCGGAGCCAATCTCCTCTCCCGGCTGGAGCGTCATCAACACCAGCTGCAGCTTCTTGCCGGTATAAAGGACGCGGCGGAAATCGGCATTGCCGACGGTCTGCTGCTCGATATCGTCGTGATAGCCGTGCATCGAATGCTCCTCGTCAAATGCCTCGTCGGTTGAACCCGCCAGAGTGGCGAAGGGTTCATCGCGCTCGTTCAATCAGCACGCCGCCCTTGACCACCGCGACTGGTGTTTCGAGCAGGCGGACGTTGTGCAGCGGGTCGCCGGTGACCGCGACCAGATCGCCATAGCGGCCGACCGCGATGGCACCGACATCGCGGGTCCGACCGAGGGCGTCGGCGGCGTTGTAGGTCGCAGCGCGGATCGCGTCGAGCGGGGTCATGCCGTAGGTCACCATCGTGGCGAACTGGCGGCCGATCTGACCGTGCGGCATCACCCCGGCGTCGGAGGCAAACACCATCTTGACCCCGGCGCGATGCGCGGCGCGGAAATTGTCGCGCTGGATCTGGGCGACCTCGCGATCCTTGCGAAGATTGTCGGGGAGCACGCCATTCTTCGCGCCCTCGGCCTGGGTGTAATCGGTGTTGTAAATGTCCATCCCGAACCACACCGGTGCTTTGCGCGCCACCGCAAGGCGGATGCCCTCTGCATCGACCAGCGACGCATGTTCGATGGTGTCTATCCCGGCACGGATCGCAGCCTTGATCCCGTCCGCGCCGTGGGCATGGGCGGCGACGCGGATGCCCCATTGATGCGCTTCTTCGGCGATGGCGCGCATCTCGATTTCGCTGAGCTGCTGCTGGCCCGGCTCGGTGTTGCGGCTGAACACCCCGCCGGTGGCGCAGATCTTGATCACTTCGGCGCCGAACTTGCGCTGGCGGCGGACCTGGTGGCGCAATTCCTCAGGGCCGTCGCCGACCCCTTCTTCCTTCTTGTCCTTTTCAAGGCTGGGCGGAAGGAAGGTGCTGTCGCAATGGCCGCCGGTGGCGCCGAGCGCATAGCCTGCCGGGACGATGCGCGGGCCGATGGCATAACCATTGTCGATTGCCTGTTTCAGCCCGACATCGTTGCGATTGGCCGACCCGACGTTGCGTACTGTGGTGAAGCCGGCGTCGAGCATGGCCCGTGCATTGCCGACCGCGGTCATGCCGAAGAAGCTGTCAGTGAACTCAAGCCCGCGATAGCCGCCGATATCGGCCGGACCGTCGAGATGGACGTGCATGTCGATCAGGCCCGGCAGTAACGTCTTGCCGGACATGTCGATGTGACGGACGTCGGCGGTCCATTTGACAGTGCGCGCGTCGGCGATGCTCGTAATGCGCCCGTCGTCGCCGATGAAGATGGCGGGATGCTCAACATAGCGGCCGGTGGCGACGTCGAGGTAGCGGTCGGCGGTGACGACACGTTTCTCAGCGGTGGCGGGGGCGGCCAGTGCAAGTGCTGCCAATGCGATGCCGAGCGTCCGAATCATGCCTGCCCCCTGTCGTTGCCTTGTGAACGCGCCGATCGCCTTTTTGGCTGGAACCGAACAAAGTGAACACTACGTCCTGCGAGGAATCGCCCCTCACCGAGTGCTGACTGGACATTCAGGTTGCAACGCGTGGGGTCGATCGGCGCCATGGGTCAAGCATGGCACAACGACCTCGCTGTAGGACAGGTGTTTCTTTGCGGTCAGATATGGATCACGCGCCCTTCGGCCGCGAGCACGCTCTCGTGCATCATTTCGCTAAGCGTGGGATGCGGGAAGACGGTGTGGATAAAGTCATCCTCGACCAGCTCGGCGGTCTTGCCGATGGTGTAGCCCTGGATCAATTCGGTAACTTCGGCGCCGATCATGTGGGCGCCCAATAATTCGCCGGTGGTGGCGTCGAACACGGTCTTGATGAAGCCTTCGACTTCGCCCAGCGCGATCGCCTTGCCATTGCCGATGGCGGGGAATTTGCCGACCTTCACCTCATGCCCGGCTTCCTTTGCCTTAGCTTCGGTCAGGCCGACCGAGGCGATTTGCGGGTGGCAGTAGGTGCAGCCGGGGATGTTGAGCGGGTCCATCGCGTGGGGGTGGACGTCCTTGTTACCCAGCGCCTGAGCGATCGCCTCGGCGGCGATGACGCCTTCGTGGCTCGCCTTGTGCGCCAGCCACGGCGGCGCTGTGATGTCGCCAATCGCCCAGATGCCCAGCACGTTGGTGCGGCACATCGGGTCGGTCTTGAGGAAGCCTCGGTCGATCTCGACCTTCAATGCCTCGAGCCCGATATTCTCGGTGTTGGGAACGATCCCGACGGCAACGATGCAATGGCTGAAGCGATGCTGCGCCGACTTGCCATCGGCGGTCTTGATGGTGGCGGCGATGCCCTTGGCGTCGCTCTTGAGGCTGTCGACCCCGGCGCCGGTGAGGATCGTCATGCCCTGCTTGGTGAGGGACTTGTGGAGCGCGTCGGAAACGTCGGAATCTTCGACGGGAACGATCCGGTCGAGCATTTCGACCACCGTCACCTTGGCCCCCATGTCATTGTAGAAGGAGGCGAACTCGATCCCGATCGCGCCCGAGCCGATCACCAGCAATTCGCTTGGCATTTCGGGCGGTGTCATGGCGGTGCGATAGGTCCAGATGCGCTTGCCGTCGGCCTTGGCGAAGGGCAATTCGCGCGCCCGCGCCCCGGTCGCGATGATGATATGTCTGGCGGTCAGCATGATCTTGTCCTTGTCGCCCGCCACCTCCACCGTGTTCGCCGCGGTCATCACCCCGGTCCCCGTCACGACCGTAATCTTGTTCTTTTTCATCAAATGCGTGACGCCCTGGTTGAGCTGCTTCGCCACCCCGCGCGAGCGCTGCACCACCTTGTCGAGATCGAACGCCACGGACCCCGCGCTCAAGCCGAAGCTCGCCGCATGCTTCATATGATGAAACATCTCGGCCGAGCGCAGCAGCGCCTTGGTCGGGATGCATCCCCAGTTAAGGCAAATCCCGCCCAGATTTTCGC
>JBKJNP010000173.1:0-14309 GCA_046593565.1 Sphingomicrobium sp.
GTCGAGGACGAGCCCCTGATCTCCATGATGCTGGAGGATTTCCTCCTGTCCCTGGGGCATCAGGTCAGCGCGATCTGCGAAACCGTCGATGAGGCGCTGGCCGCGGTCGACACCATGAGTTTCGACATCGCCATCCTCGACGTGAATCTTAAGGGCGAAAGCGTGTGGCCGGTTGCGGCGCGTCTTCGCGAACGATCCATCCCGTTCGTTCTCGCCAGTGGCGGCTACGTCGACCTGCCGCCGCCAGAATTTGCGCATGTGCCGATGATCGACAAGCCTTACACCATCGACCGCGTGACCCCGGCGATCGATGCGGCCTTGTCAGCCGTCGCGTAGGATTACCCGCTGGGCAAATTCCTTGTCGCCGCGGCAAGCATCCTGGTGGTGGCGCTCATCGCCGCTATATTCGCCGCCAGCATGATCCCCACCCCGACCGAAATGCTGTTCCCGACCCACGCCGTCCCGTCGCCGGGGACGCTGCCGGCAAACGCACGCCAAGTGAATTTCACTGCGCCCGATGGTGCCCAATTGCACGGCGTCCACATCGCGCCGATTCAGGCTTCGACGCCGAATGCCCTGGTCCTCGGCTTTGGCGGCAATGCCTGGAATGGTGCCGATGTCGCCGCTTTTCTGCACCGACTCTATCCGCAGGCGAACGTCGTCGCTTTTCACTATCGCGGCTACCGTCCGTCTACCGGCAAGCCGTCGGCCGAGGCGCTGATTGCCGACGCACCACTGGTGCGCGACTTTGCGGCCCAGCTGGTCAAACCCGACGTCACCGTTGCTGTTGGTTTCAGCATCGGAAGCGGGATCGCCGCCAGCCTGGCGCGGGACGGGCTGGTCGATGGTGCCATCCTGGTCACGCCGTTCGATTCGCTGAAGGCGGCCGCGGCCGACCTGTTCCCGTGGTTGCCGGTCGGCCTGTTTTTCAATCAAGAGATTGATGCTGCGGGATTTCTTTCGGAGTCAGAGGTGCCTGTCGCTATCCTGGCCGGTGAGCGCGATACGCTGATCCGCCCGGCGCGAACGCAGGGTTTGCGCGAGAGGACCCGAAACCTGGTGTTCGACCGGACCATCGCCACGGCCGGCCACAACGATATTTACGACCGGCCGGAATTTGTCGCCGCGATGAAGGATGCGCTGGTGCGGGTCACGCCAGAACACGCCGGGAAAAAGCATTTTCCGTGACATTCGTTCTGCTATTGTTCTTATCGAACAAATGCGGTACGGAACGATCAATCGGATCGGCATGACGTCGATCGGTTGACGAGGAGACAGGGGTCATGGCAGCGCAGCTGAAAGTCGTCGGAACGACCGGAGAATCGGGAAATATGGATCGCGCAAAGGCACTCGAAGCAGCATTGGCGCAGATCGACCGCGCGTTCGGCAAAGGCTCGGCGATGAAGCTGGGCAGTCGCGAGAAGATCGAGATCGACACTGTCTCGACCGGCAGCCTCGGGCTCGACATCGCGCTTGGCGTCGGCGGATTGCCACGCGGCCGGGTGATCGAGATTTACGGCCCCGAAAGCTCGGGCAAGACGACGCTCGCGCTGCATGTCATCGCCGAAGCGCAAAAGACCGGCGGGACCGCCGCCTTCGTCGACGCCGAACATGCGCTCGACCCCGGCTATGCCAAGAAGCTGGGTGTCAACATCGACGAACTGATCGTGTCGCAGCCTGACACCGGAGAGCAGGCGCTCGAAATCGTCGATACGCTGGTTCGCTCCAACGCGGTCGACGTGCTGGTGATCGATTCGGTCGCGGCACTCGTGCCGCGCGCAGAAATCGAGGGCGAGATGGGCGACAGCCACGTCGGCCTCCAGGCCCGCCTGATGAGCCAATCCTTACGCAAGCTGACCGGCTCGATCAGCCGCTCGCGCTGCACCGTCATCTTCATCAACCAGCTGCGCATGAAGATCGGCGTGATGTACGGCAATCCGGAAACCACCACCGGCGGCAATGCGCTTAAATTCTACGCCTCGGTCCGGCTCGACATTCGCCGCATCGGCCAGATCAAGGATCGCGACGATATCGTCGGTAACACCACGCGGGTGAAGGTCGTCAAAAACAAGGTCGCGCCGCCGTTCAAGCAGGTCGAATTCGACATCATGTATGGCGAGGGCGTGTCCAAGGTCGGCGAAATCCTCGATCTCGGGGTTAAGGCCGGAATCGTCGACAAGTCGGGTGCCTGGTTCAGTTACGATTCGATCCGCATGGGGCAGGGCCGCGAGAATAGTAAGGTCTGGCTCAAGGAAAATCCCGAGATGGCCCAGAAGATCGAGGATGCGATCCGCGGGAAGACCGACGAGGTTGGCGAGGCGCTGATGGCCGGACCCGACCCCGAGGATGATTCCTGAGCCGCCGAGCATGAGGTCGCCGGCGCACGAAGTGCGACGCCGGCCTCATGTCGAGAGACGGCGAAGGCCGGCCGACCTGCCCGCATGGGCGGGACAGGATCGACGATCAACGAGGAGCAATGCGCCCCACGCATTGCAGGTTAGTCCGGGGGGCTAACCGACCTCGTTGATGGATTTATTCCGTGACGGCCATTCCCAGATTGTGATGCATATTAATTCAAGGGTCGGCATTTCGGTGCCGGCCCTTTTTGTTATGGGGTTGCGATCGCTCTGGGCAGCCGCTCGAGCAGCCGCTTCGGCTCGGTCGCCACCACCGCCACCAGTGCCAGAACGGCGCACCCCGCCATGCCGATGAGGAAGGGCAGGGCCGTGCCGTCGAACGCACGACCGATACCGAGCCCGATCGCCGCCCCGCCAATCGTCCCGATCACCCCCTGGACCGACGAGGCGGTCCCCGCGATCGGCCCCATATGCTCCATTGCCAGCGTGCTAAGGTTGGATGAAGTGAACGCGAAGGCGGCCATCGCGAGCCCCTGGAGAATGATGAACATTGCCAGTGTTTCGAAACCCGCGATGGCGACCAGCACATGGACCAATGTGATCGCGGCAAAGGCGATCGCCCCGCCATGCCCCACGCGCCGCATCCCGAACGTACCGACGACGCGCGAGTTGAGCCATGACGTCAACGCCATCGGCGCGGCGATCGCGGCAAACGCAATGCCAATCGCCTGCGGGGCCTGGAATGCGTCGAAGATGATCTGCTGGATCGAGGCAATATATGCGGTCAGCGCGCCGAAAGTCAGCGTCAGCGCCAGCGCGTAGCCGAGCGACTGGCGCTCGCGCAGGGTGGCCCACATCGCGCTTCCGATTTCGCCGGCGCGCAGGCTGCGGCGATATTCCGGGTGGAGCGTCTCAGGCAGACGCCGCCACGACCACAACGCCATCAGCATCCCGTACGCCCCGAGCACGCCGAAGATCGCGCGCCACGGCCCGACCAGCAGGATGCCCTGGCCGACGCTCGGGGCAAGCACCGGGACCAGCATGAACACCATGAACACCAGGCTCATGGTCCGCGCCATTTCCTCGCCTTCGAACAGGTCGCGGACCATGGTCACCACCAGCACCCGGGTCACCGCCGCGCTGGCGCCCATCGCGATCCGCCCGGCGACCAGCAGCGGAAAACTCCACGCAAAGGCACACAGGAAGGCAAAACCAACGTACAGCAATACGCCCGCGGCAAGCACCGGCTTGCGCCCGAAACGGTCGGCCAGCGGCCCCCACAATAATTGGGTCGATCCGAAGCCGAACATGTAAGCGACGACCACCAATTGGCGGTCGTTGTCGGCCGCCACGCCGAGATCAACGCCGATCGCCGGCAACGCCGGGATCATCGCATCGATCGCGAAGGCATTGAGCGCCATCAGCCCGGCAAGCATCGCCACGATCTCGCGCGAGCCGGGGCGAGGCGCGCCCGCGGGCAGATTGCTGTTGCTGAACGGCATGGCGCGCTGCTGGCCGATTTCGCTGAGGACCGCAACCGGGCTTGCGCTCTTCGAGCGACCCCACCAAGGGTCGCGCGATGAAGGACCCTCGCTGATGTGCGGAATTGCCGGCCTGTGGAGCAAGCGCCCGCCCGAGCCCGCCTTGCTGGCGCGCATGGGGCAAGCGCTTACCCATCGCGGCCCCGATGACGAGGGCATCTGGATCGACCCCGAGGCCGGGATCGGGTTTGCCCATCGCCGCCTTGCGATCGTCGACCTGTCGCCCCACGGCCACCAGCCAATGGCCTCCGCCGACGGCCGCCTGATGCTCAGCTACAATGGCGAAATCTACAATCACGCCGAACTGCGCGCCGCGCTCGATGCCGAAGGCCGCACCCCGACGGGTGGATGGCGCGGCCATTCGGACACCGAAACACTGCTCGAGGCGATCGCCGCGTGGGGGCTCGACGATGCGCTCCCCCGCGCGGTCGGCATGTTTGCGTTTGCCTTGTGGGATCGCCAGAGCCGCACGCTCAGTCTCGCCCGTGACCGCTTTGGCGAGAAGCCGCTATACTATGGCTGGGCCGGCCGCGACTTCGTCTTCGCCTCCGAGTTAAAGGCGATCCGTGCGCATCCAGAATTCGACCCCACAATCGACCGCCGCGCGCTCCACGCCTTTGCCGCGCGCACCAACGTTCCGGCGCCACTGAGCATTTACCGCAACATCTGGAAGCTCGAGCCTGGCTCTATCCTGACCCTTGCTGATCTATCCCAGTTCGACGCGCCGCCCGATGCCCGGATACGCCGCTATTGGTCCTACGAGCAGGTCGTCCGCGACGGCCTTGCCGACCCCTTCGCCACCGAGGCCGAGGCGCTCATTTCGCTCGAAGCCGCGCTCGCCGCCGCGATCGACGGCCAGTCGGTCGCCGACGTGCCAGTAGGCGCCTTCCTGTCGGGCGGGATCGACAGTTCGGCGGTGACCGCTTTCTACCAGCAGCGCAGCGCGCAGCCTGTGCGCACCTACACCATCGGCTTCGACGAGGCCGGCTATGACGAATCCGTCGACGCCCGCGCGGTTGCCGCCCATCTCGGCACGATCCACCACGAGCAGATCGCCACCGCGGCGCAAGCGCGCGACATCATCCCCTTGCTTCCCGGTATTTACGACGAGCCGTTCGCCGACTCTTCGCAAATCCCGACCTTCATCGTCAGCCGCTTCGCCCGACGCGATGTAACCGTCGCGCTGACCGGCGACGGAGGCGATGAATTGTTCGCCGGCTACAACCGCCACATCTCCGCCCCCGCGATGTGGAACGCCATTCGCCACGTTCCCCGGCCACTGCGTGCTGCGGCGGGGGCTGCGCTGGGACGATTGCCTGCCAGCCTGTGGACCGCGGCCGCCAATGCGCTCCCCGGCCGCACCGCGCCGAACCTCGGCGCCAAGCTCCACAAGGCGCTGCGCACCGCAGGGCACGCCCGCGACTTCAACGACATTTACGACGATTTCCTCGACGAATGGGCAGGGGAGGCGTCGCCGGTAATCGATGGCGGCGAATGGACCGCGCGCGCGGCGCAGGGCATCGCCGACGCGAGCGTCGCCACCATGCTGCGCGACGCAACCGGATACCTGCCCGACGACATCCTCACCAAGGTCGATCGCGCGTCGATGGCGGTCAGTCTCGAGACCCGCGTGCCATTCCTCGACCATCGCCTCGCCGCGGTCGCTGCGCGAATCCCGCTGTCGATGAAAGTGAAGGGCGGCAAGGGCAAACAGATCCTCCGCAAGGCGCTATTCGCCCGCGCCCCGGAAGCGCTGTTCGATCGGCCCAAGGCAGGATTTGCAGTGCCGGTCGGGCAATGGATCAAGGGCCCGCTGCGAGACTGGGCGGAAGAACTGCTATCTGAGAATCGTCTCTCCAGCGAGGGCTGGTTCGATCCCGCCATCGTCCGCACCCGCTGGGCGGATCATCTATCGGGCCGCCGCGACTCGACCGCCGCCATCTGGTCGATCCTGATGTTCCAGGCCTGGCTCGACGAACAGCGCCCCTAGGAGAAGCGCGCGACCAGCCCCGCCAGCGATCCCTCATGCGTCAAATCGAGGTGCAACGGGGTTACCGTAACATAGCCATCGGCGATCGATTCCAGGTCGGTGACGTGCCCCGGCGTCTCGACCGTCGGCGCCAGCCCGAACCAATAATAAGGGAAACCGCGCGGATCCTGCCGTTCGACAATTCGCAGCCGCCCGTAATCGCGAAACCCCTGACGGCACACCCGCACACCCTTGACCGAGTCGGGCTCGATCGCCGGGAAATTGACGTTGATCAGCGTGCCCTTGGCCATCGGTACCGCGACCAACTCGGCCAACACGCGCCCCGCCCAGGCTTCGGCCGATCCAAATGGCACGCTCGCGCCGAGGCCCTGCTTGGCATAGGCTTGGCTCAGCGCGATCGACGGAACGCCGGCCAGCGCGCCCTCCATCGCCGCCGAGACGGTGCCCGAATAGGTCACATCCTCCGCCAGATTGGCGCCGCGGTTGATCCCCGACAGGATCAAATCGGGGGGTGAGTCCTTCATGATATGCGCCAGCGCCATCATCACCGCGTCGGTTGGCGTGCCGGTCACCGAAAAGCGCTGCACGCCATGCTTGCGCAGGCGCACTGGCTGGGTCAGCGTCAGCGAATGGCCGGTGCCCGATTGCTCCTCGCTCGGCGCCACCACCCAGATGTCGTCTGACAGGCTGGCTGCAATGTGTTCGAGCAGCGCCAAACCTCGTGCATCGATGCCGTCGTCGTTGGTGATCAGAATGCGCATGGCGGCGCCTATGCGCGAAAGGTCTGGGCGTGCCAATCCCGGACATGCCGCTGCGCTCATTCGGCAACATAGACAAACAATCTGGACTAGGTCGCGGTCAGTCCTTGTTAAGCTCGATCCTTTTAACTAGAGGCCGCGTGGGGATTGCCGGCTTACCTGGGCAAGTACCGGGAAAGCCTAGTGGAATCGCCTCCGGCCGTGACCGGGATGGCCTGGTCTCGGATACGGCGGCGACGCGTATCGGGGAGGTATCTATGGCGACCGCATTGAAGGACCTTTACGGGTCACAACCACAAAAATTCGACGAGCTCCAGCTTCCGGATGGCTATCGCCCGTCCGAAACCGAAGCATTCATGAACCCGCAGCAGCAGGCTTATTTCCTCGCCAAGCTGAGGGCATGGAAGGAAGCGATCGTCGACGAATCGCGCGCCACCATGGCCCAGTTGCAGGTCGATTCCATGCGCGAGCCCGACATGGCCGACCGCGCGTCGAGCGAGACCGATTGGTCGATCGAGCTTCGCACCCGCGACCGCCAGCGCAAATTGATTGCCAAGATTGATGCCGCGGTGCGCCGCCTCCACGACGGCGAATATGGCTATTGCGACGTCACTGGCGACCCGATTTCGCTGGCTCGTCTCGAGGCCCGGCCGATCGCCACCATGACGTTGGAAGCGCAGGAAAAGCACGAGCGGATCGAACGCGTTTCGCGCGACGATTAAGCGGGATTGTCCAGGGCCTGGAATATTGGCGGCGGGCGTTGTTGCCCGCCACCATTGAGGCACAAAAAAACCGGCGTCAGTGGCCGGTCAATACGTCCTTGACGCGCAATTTCTCTTTTTTGAGCTGGTGGAGCTTGATGTCGTCGGGGTGGGGGCGGTGCTCTTCGTCGTCGATCGCCGCCTCCAGCGTGGCGTGCTTATTCTCGAGGGATGCGAGTTGTCCCTGATCCATCGGTGATGTTCCTTTCTGTGAAACGACCGTGACAAACATGAGTAGATCATGTTTCGCCCCATTTGTCTCGCCCCGATGACTCCGCCCATCGCTTCCCAGCGCCCGACCGCCGTTGCGCCGCCAACTACCCTCCATGGCTAGGGGGGGGCGGGTGACGCCGACCGCCGCCTCGGCTAGACCGACGCGATGAACGACGACGATCCGCAGCAGATATTGGTCCTGCTCAAAGCCGAGCATCGCCGACTCGATGAAGAGATTGACGGGCTCCTCGCTTCCGGTTCGGTCGACCAGATCGAGATTGCGCGATTGAAGAAGCGCAAGCTGATGCTCAAGGACGAGATCGCCGCGCTCGCCGACAAGATCGTCCCCGACATTCTTGCTTAAGGGGAAAATCGGCTCATCCGTCGCGTGCCAAAACGGGACGGTGACCAGCTTTGCTGTTCCGCCAACCATTCCAAGCGTTTGTATCGACACCATAACGTGGCACTATGAGGGAGCGATGGACGACTCGTTCGACTATAACGGCCCCGAAGCGCGGATTACCCCGCGATTGGTGGATGCCCTGTATACCGAGGCAATGGTCCTCGCCGACGAGGCGCGCGCGTATTTCGACGATGTCGGCAAGGGTGAGCGGCTGATGCTCGAGCCGTTCGCGCGTGTCGGCTTCGCCTGCGAGTCGCTCAAGGTCACCACCCGGATCATGCACATCGTCGCCTGGCTGCTGACCCAGCGCGCGATCGAGACCGGCGAGTTGCACCGGGTCGAGGGCCGGCGTCCTGAACGCCGCCTTGGCCATGCCACCACCAGCGAACTAGCCGTGCTTGAACAGATGCCGCCTGCGGCGCAGCGGCTGATCATGGCCAGTTCGGATCTTTACGCCCGGATCGAGCGGCTCGACCAGGGACAATTGCTCGACGAGCCGGTGCAAAGCCCGGCGCGCGCGCTGATGGGACGACTCGAACGCGACCTGATCTGGAACCGCGGCGCCTGACGCACTAGGCTGCAGCCGATGCAGCCCTTCACATTCACATATGGCCCCCGCGTGCTCGCCACTGCCACCGGCGCGATCGAGCTTCCCGCGCTCCTGCCCGACGGCCCGGTACTGCTGGTTACCGATGACCAGTTGATCAAGCTCGGCCTCGCCGCGCCGTGGATAGCTGAGCTCGAACAGACTCGACTCGTCACAGTGTTCAGCGCGGTCGAGGCCGATCCGTCGAAGACGACCCTGCTCGCCGCGGTCGAGACGGGACGCACTGCCGGCGTTACCTCGGTGGTCGGTTTCGGCGGCGGCAGCCCGATGGATGTCGCCAAGCTCGCTGCTTACCTTTTGGGCTCGGGCGACGATCTCGACTCGATCTGGGGGGTCGAGGTCGCGATCGGCACCAGGCTCCCCCTGGTCCTCGTGCCGACCACCGCCGGCACTGGATCCGAAGCCACGCCGATCTCGGTCATCACCGTCGAGGGGGGGACCAAATTGGCGGTCAACGCCCGCGCCATCACCGCCGACCTTGCCATTCTCGATCCGACGTTGACCACCGGCCTGCCGCGACACGTCACCGCCGCCACCGGGATCGACGCGATTGTCCATGCACTCGAGGCCTATACGTCGGCGCGGCTGAAGAACCCTTTGTCCGACGCACTCGCTCGCGAGGCGCTGCGGTTGTTATCGGCCAATCTTCTCTGCGCCTGCGACCATCCCGAGGACCTTTCGGCGCGTTCGGCGATGCTGCTCGGTGCGCATCTCGCCGGGGTGGCTTTTTCAAACGCACCGGTGGCCGGGGTCCATGCCTTGGCCTACCCGCTCGGCGGGCTCCACCATTTGCCCCACGGCCTGTCGAACGCGCTCATGCTGCGCCATGTGCTGCAGCATAATGCGATCGCTGCGCGCGACCATTACGCCGAGCTGGCCGAGATCGTCACGCCCGATTGCGCGGGGCAGGGCAGCCAGGCCAAATGCGCCATGCTGATCGACACGCTTGACCGGATGATCGTCGCCAGCGGGATTAAGCCGCGGCTGCGCGATCACGGCATTGTCCGGGATGATATCCCGCTGCTGGCACGCGAGGCGATGAAGCAGACCCGGCTGCTGGTGAACAATCCCTGTGCCATCGACGAGGCCGACGCCGCCCGCCTGTACGAGGCAGCGTGGTGACCCGCCCCGTCCCACGTGGCCGCGACGCCTATCGCCACTTCACCACCATCACCACCCGGTGGGGGGACAATGATGCTTACGGGCATGTCAACAACACCATATACTACCAATGGTTCGACAGTGCGGTGAATTCCCTCCTGATCGGCGCCGGACTGCTCGATATCCACCATGGTGATCCGATCGGGCTGGTGGCCGAAACCGGCTGTTCTTACTTCGCGCCGCTATCGTTTCCAGGCGAAGTCGAAGTGGGAATCGCGATTGATCGTCTGGGGAATTCAAGCATCACCTACCGCATCGGCATCTTTGCTGCGGGTTCGGCCGAGCCAGCCGCACAAGGCCATTTCACGCACGTCTACGTCGGTCGCCGGTCGCGCCGCCCGGTGTCGCTGCCGCACGAGTGGCGCAAGGAGCTGGAAGCCCTCGTCTAGCGGCGTTCGCGCTCGCTCGCCTGCCGTATTGCCACTTGCTCGCTGCCGGCCAGCCATTGCGGCCAGCGCGGGCTGTTGGCAACCGACTGACCAACCCGGAACGCGGCTGTCGCTTCCTGCGCGGTCCCGGCAAACGTCCAGCGCGGGTCAAACTGATCGCAGGGCTGGTGATAGCAAACACGATTATAGGTCGCGACGATCCGGTTCCCCGCGACATTGCCGCCACGGATCAAGTCGCGTCCGGCGCGAAAGGCGAGCGCCGGAACGCCGCGCTGGACGAACGGATAATGGTCCGAGCGAAAATACCAGCCGGCTTCGGGATTGGGTTCGGGGATCACTTGCTGCCCGCCGATTGCTGCAGCGCGCCGAAGCTCGGCCTCGAGGTCGGTCTGGCCTGGCCCGATCAGTTCCAGGGTGCGCGAAGCTGGCAGAACGACGTGCGGATCCAGGTTGATCACCGCCGCCGTCTTCGCCAGCGGGTAAAGCGGATGCGAGGCATAGTATTCGGCGCCGAGCAGGCCTTTTTCCTCGGCCGTCCAGGCAGCGAAGATCACACTTCGACGCGGTCGCCTGGTGGCGGCAAAGGCGCGCGCGACCTCGATCAATTCTGCGGTCCCGGTGGCATTGTCGACCGCGCCGTTGCGGATGTGGTCGCCACGCGGGTCGGGGCCGTTGTGGCCGTTGGCGTCCCAATGCGCGCCGTAGAGTAAAAATTCGTCGGGCCGCTCGCTGCCGCGCAGCCTGCCGATCACGTTGCGGCTGACGAACGGCGTGGCCCGGTTGGTGCCATCGACTGACACGCTGGCGCCGCGCAGCGCGAAGGCGCGGAACCGTGGATTGCGCGCCATTGCCTTCAAGTTGGGGAGGGCCTGACCAGCCTGCCGAAGCAGCGCCACCGCAACCTCGCGCCGGACGATTGCACTGAACCCGAGGCTCGATTGCGGTAGTGGCGCATAGGCGAAACTCGGCAATACATCGCCGCTGCCGGCTTGGGCGAATGGCCAGCTGAACGCCGCTTCCTCGTGGATGAACAACACCCCGACCGCGCCGGCCTTGGCAGCGGCGGCGACTTTCGCCCCGCTGCGTCCGGCAAAGGCCAGCGCCCGCCCGCCAAACCCGAGGTCGCGCGCCGCCTCCATGTCGGGATCGTTGGCCAGCAAGATTGCGACCTTGCCGCTCATGTCGACGCCCCGGTAGGCGTCCCACCCACGCGCCGGATCGACGATCCCCCAGCCGGCGAACACCAGCGGCGCATCGGCCAGCTGGAACCGACCTGCGTTTCGCAGCGACAGCGTCGAATCCACGCCGAGCCGGAGCGGTTGCGCTTTACCGGCAATCGTCACGGACAAGCTCGCGCCGGGCATCCGGTCGAGTCGAACCAGTGCAACGTCCTGGGTCCAGGTCCCGTTCTCGCCGCCGGGCTCCAGACCAGCTTTCGCAAACGATCGGGCAATGAAGTCGACCGTGGCCGCTTCGCCTTTCTCGCCCGGGCCGCGACCGTCGAACGCATCCGAAGACAAGGTGCGGACATCGGCCTTGATCCGCTCGGCGGAAATTGGCGGGCGTGTCGGCGGTGCCGCTGCTATCAGGCCGAGCGCGAGAAAGGGCAGGATCTTCATGCCGCGACCCGCGCCCGCGCGGCGGCATATTCTTCGGCCAGTCGCGCGACCAGGTCGGCGGTCGGCACGACCTTGTCGATCACGCCGATGCCCTGGCCCGACCCCCAGATGTCGCGCCACGCCTTGGCGCCAGTCGCCGACTGGAAATTCATCGCCTCGGGCCCGGCTTCGGGGAGGTTGTCGGGGTCTAGCCCCGACGCGGCGATCGAGGCACGCAAATAATTGCCGTTGATCCCGGTGAACAGGTTGGAATTGATGATGTCCGCCCCGCCGCCGTCGACGATGCCCTGCTTGTAATCATCTTCCGCGCGCGCCTCGTCGGTGGCGATGAACGGGCTTCCGATATAGGCCAGGTCCGCGCCCATCGCCCGGGCCGCAAGCACCGAGCCGCCGGTCGCGATCGCGCCCGACAGAGCGAGCGGCCCGTCGAACCATTTGCGGATTTCCTGGACCAGCGCGAACGGCGACCATTTACCGGCATGCCCGCCCGCACCGGCCGCCACCGCGATCAGGCCATCGGCGCCTTTCTCGACCGCTTTGCGGGCAAACCGGTCGTCGATGATGTCGTGCAGGGTGATCCCGCCCCAGCCGTGGACCGCCTCGTTCAATTCGGTCCGCGCGCCCAATGAGGTGATGGTGATCGGCACCTTCCACTTGGCGGTGGTCTCGATATCGGCTTCCAGCCGGTCGTTGGAGCGGTGGACGATCTGGTTGACCGCGAATGGCGCGGCGGGCGTATCTGGATGGTCGCGGTCCCATGCCGCCAATTCCTCGGTGATCTGGTGGATCCACTCGTCAAGCTGGGCTTGCGGCCGCGCATTCAGGGCCGGAAAGCTTCCGACCACTCCCGCCTTGCACTGGGCGATGACCAAAGCCGGGTGCGAGATGATGAACAAGGGCGCGGCGATGACCGGCAGGCGGAGCGTGTCGAAGATGGCGGGGAGGGACATAAGAGCTCCTGGATTGGTTGACCCTGCTTAACCGCGCCAAGTGGCGAAACGCAACGGATTGCGCGCCGCTGCCCCGGCTCTATGAAGGACTTCTGTCCGGTAGGTGTTGAACGATGACGGTTGAAGGCGATGACAAGGTCGCGGCGATGCTGGCGCTACGGCAATCGACCTGGGTCGTGACCGGCGCGGCGGGGTTCATCGGCTCCAACCTGGTCGAGACATTGCTTCGCCACGGCCAGACCGTCGTCGGGCTCGACAATTTCGCCACCGGCCACCAGCGCAACATCGACGACGCGCTGGCCGCGGTGCCCGGCGTCGCCGACCGGTTCACGATGGTCACCGGCGACATTTGCGACCGCGCCACCTGCGACCGGGTCGTGGCCGGAGCCGACGTTGTACTCCACCAGGCCGCGCTGGGATCAGTACCGCGATCGATGGCCGAGCCGCTCGCCAGCCACGACAGCAATGTCACCGGCTTCCTCAATATGCTCGACGCCGCGCGCCGCGCCAATGTCGGCCGCTTCGTCTATGCCGCGTCCAGCTCGACCTATGGCGACGATCCCGAACTGCCCAAGCGCGAGGAGCGCATCGGTCGGCCGCTGTCGCCTTATGCGGCGACCAAATTGATCGATGAGATTTACGCCCAGGTTTATGCCACAGCCTATAATTTCCGCGCCACCGGCCTCAGATATTTCAACGTCTTCGGCCCGCGCCAGGACCCCGACGGGGCCTATGCCGCGGTGATCCCCAAATGGACCGCGGCGATGCTCGCCGACGAAGTGGTCCGGATCAACGGCGACGGCGAGACCAGTCGCGACTTCTGCTTCGTCGCAAATGCGGTCCAGGCCAACCTCCTCGCCGCGCTCGCCCCCGACGAGGCGCAGGGCGAAATCTACAATGTCGCGGTGGGCGAGCGGACCAGCCTCAACCAATTGTTCGCCTACCTCCGCGACGGCCTGGCCGAACACCAGATCCACTACAACCGCGAACCCGAACATGCCGAGTTCCGGGCCGGCGATGCGCGCCATTCGCAGGCCGACATCACCAAGGCCCGCGTGGCGCTGGGCTATCGTCCGGCGTTCGACGTCGCCGCAGGGCTAAGCGCCGCAATGCCTTATTACCTCGCCCGGTCGAAGGACGGTTGAGGCACCGCGCGGGGGCGGGTGAGAAAAGAAAGCGGCGGGGAGGCTGGAGCTTCCCCGCCGCTGGTGCCCATGAGGGGCCGTCATGGGAGTGAATCCCGTGACGTCGATCCTGTCGGCTGTCGCCGAAGGTCGGCCGGCCTTCGCAGGCTCTACACGCTACTCGACGATCGCTTTGCGATCCTCTCGCTGCGCTCGGCTGCGCAAGCTACCAAGGCCACTCGCTGCTATCGATCACGCCGTCGCGGTTGCGATCGTAGGTGCTGTAGGCCGAGGTCCCCCAATATTCGTCGGCGCTGAGATAGCCGTCGCGATTGGTATCGAACGCGCTGTAGCTCGGCTCGTACGCGGAGCGGTTATACTTGTCATAGAAGCCGCCGCCGTACCAGCAATTGGCATATTCGGCGCGGCTGATCCG
>JBKJNP010000076.1:0-7499 GCA_046593565.1 Sphingomicrobium sp.
TGCAGATCCGCGATTTTGCGGCGGATAAGCATCGTACTGTAGATGACACTCCGGCGGGCGGCGGGGCGGGGATGGTGCTGCGCGCGGATGTGCTGGCGGCGGCGATTGATCATGCTCGGGCCAGCCAGCCAGACTGTCCGGTGATCGCCATGACCCCGCGTGGTAAACCCCTGATGCAGTCGCGCGTGCGCGAGCTTTCGGTTGGCCCCGGGGTCATCATCCTGTGTGGCCGCTTCGAAGGCTTCGACGAACGGATTTTCGCCGCGCGTAACATCGAGGAAGTCTCGGTCGGCGACATCGTCCTGTCAGGCGGCGAGCCAGCCGCGCTGATGCTGCTTGATGCTTGCATTCGGCTGCTGCCCGGCGTAATGGGCGCGGCTTCTAGTGGGGATGACGAGAGCTTCGAAACGGGGCTGCTCGAATATCCGCATTATACCCGACCCTCCATCTGGGAAGGACGCACGATCCCCGAAGTACTGCGATCGGGGGATCATGCGAGGATCAAGGCGTGGCGGCACGACCGGGCATCCGAAGACACACGGCTACGGCGGCCGGACCTGATCGAGCGCCATGGTGGCGTCCGGGAGGAACCGCCCTCTGGTGCGCAGACTGAAGATTAAGGTCTTAAGACAATGAATCTGATCCAGACTCTCGAGCGCGAAGCGATCGAGGCCCTCACGCAGGACCGTGCGGTTCCTGACTTCCGCCCTGGCGACACGCTCAAGGTCGGCGTCAAGGTGGTCGAAGGCGATCGCGCCCGCGTCCAGAATTTCGAGGGCGTGTGCATCGCCCGCGCCAACAAGGGCGTGAATTCCAACTTCACCGTGCGCAAGATCTCGTTCGGCGAAGGCGTCGAGCGCGTCTTCCCGCTTTATTCGCCGGCGATCGATTCGATTGAGGTCGTGCGTCGTGGTGCCGTCCGCCGCGCCAAGCTCTATTATCTGCGCGGTCGCCGCGGCAAATCGGCGCGTATCGCCGAGCGCCGCGATCCGCGTCCGCCCAAGAATAGCGAGAAGAAGGACAGCTAAGGCTGGTCCTCATGCAAACAAGGTGAAGGGCGGTCCGGCAACGGGCCGCCCTTTCCTTATGGCTACAGTCGGACCGCGCGGACCCGCGTCTGGCTGTGCGGTCCATATTGCGGCTGGGCATAAAGCGGCATTGCAGCGATCAGCGGTGCGGCCTCTGGCGGCGGGGCAAAGCGGGTCGCAACTAGCATCGCCATGACCGGCTGCGTGGTGCCGAGGATGATCTCCACCTCCAGCCCATCGCAGCGGCGACCGGTGCAGCGCAGGATCGACGGACCTATTTTGGCCTTGGGATCGATCGTCCGAAGCTTGCCGGGCAAGCCCATCGCGAGCACCGGCGTTTTCTCGTCGAACCGCAGCAGGATGGAATCCGCACCGGCGCGGTCGAGGCGCAGGCGGAGCAGGCGGTTGCCCTTACCAGCCTTGTTCGCGAGCATCGTAAGCCCGCCACGCGCGCCCTCCATCAGCGGGGCCTGGGCGAGCCAGCGAGGGCGTTTGTTGTGGGGCAGGGGGCCAGACCGCCACGGGCCGAAGCGGTCGAACGATGGCGGCAGCGCGGCCTGTTTGGTGGCGACCGACCAATGCGCTTCGCCGCGCCGTTCGTCCTGGATGTGGTCGATGGTCATGGCTTGCGGGCGGTCGGCGGTTGCTCTCGGGATGAGGAGTGCGGCACCCCAAAACGCAATTGCGATCACTGGGAGCATTGTATGCGCGGAGCGGGAGGATCGACCTATCTCGGCGAGAAAAGGCAGCACAATCAATGAAATAAGCGGCGCAACTGCCCAGACAGGGCCGTCGATCAGGGTGAGCTCGATCAGCGCAACCAGCTCGCCCAGCATGACCAATTGCACCAGCCCGCCAACCCATGCCAGCGCGCGCCATTTCAGGCCGAGCAGGCCGAGCGCGGGGGCGATGAGGAAGAAGATGGTCGCGCCGGGCATGAACAGGCTGATCGCGGCACCGATCAGCAGCACCAGCGCCCAGGCGGCGAGGCGGAGCTGCGTGCGGTCGGCGCGACCGATCAGCCAGGCCTGGACCGCGAGGACGGTCGCGGCGACGGCCAGCGTCGGCACCCACGGATAGCCGCGCCAATAATCGCCCGGTCGGATGAAGCCGATGGCGGTGGCGACGATAGCCGCGACAATGATCGACGCGACAAAGGACAATGCTACCCAACCGAGCGGCTTCCACGCCTTGCGACGATGGACCAGCGCCAAGGCGATGATCACCATTCCGCCGAGCAGGATCCCACCCACCAGCAATGGCAGCTTGAGCAGGAACAGACCGGCGACATCGGTATAGATGGTCTGACCTGCGTTCGATGATTGCTCCGAACCGGCCATGCGCAGCGTGGCGGCGAGCACTTCACTGCCCATGTGGGCGACGCTGCGCCGGTCGAGATGGGCAAGGTCGTCGCCAGGGCTGTGATAGCGTGTCTCGTTGCTGGTGATGGCGTAATTGAGCGTCCGCCAGCCCAATGGCTTGAACTTCACTACGTCGGTCGAATTGGGGATCAGCTTGGCGAAATCGGTGCTGAGCGAATTGGCGTAGGGCCGCGCCGATGCGGCGGCGAAGTCGGCCAGTGCGGGGCCATTGGGGTCGGACGTTTCGAACATGATCGCGGGTCCGCTGACCCCACGCGATTCGATGTTGATCAACCGGTCGATCCGGTCGGCAATCCCGCTTTCAACAAATGCCGCGGCGCCGTTGAGACCATATTCCTCACCCTCGTTGAACAGCAGGATGACGGTGCGGTTCAATCGATCGCGGCGCAGCAAGCTCGCCACCTCCAGCATCACCGCCACCCCGATCCCGTCGTCGGCGGCGCCGGGGCCGGTCGGCGTGCTGTCGTAATGGGCGTTTATAAGCAGTGCCTTTTGCGCCGGATCGCCGGGAATGGTGGCGATGACGTTGCGGACGTGGCTGCAGCTGACGGCGCGAGATTTGGGGAAGCCGCTGCAATCGGTCGATTCGAACACGCCGGACTCCAGCCCGATCGCGCTCAGCTCTGCCCGCAGCCGGTCGCGCACTGCGTCATTGGCTGGCGTATCGACCGGGTGCGGCCTTTGATCGCCCAGGATGCGCTCGAGCCGGCCAAAAGCGCGGTCGGTGTCGAACTCGCTCCCTGACACGCTGCGCGGCTGGATCAGCAGGCCCTTGGCAGCAAAGGCGGCGAGAAGCAGCGCGACGAGCAGGAGGAAACGCCAATTGCCCGTAGCCTTATCCATGCGCTTCACTCCCCCGTGCCGCGCAACTGTGACCGACCGGACCAGTCGCGACAAGCATGCTTGCAAAAGTCGCGCGGCTTGCGATGAGTAGGGAAGGTGAGCGTTGGGGGACGGGGCATGAAGCGGGGCAAGCTGTTGATCGGGGTGTCGGTGCTCGCGCTGGCGGCGGCGGGGAGTGCGGCCTGGCTCGCGCCGCTCGCCGCCGAACCCAAAGCGGCTAAGGATTGCGGCGGGATCTTGCCGGCGCTGCCCGCCGTCACCGCCAACCCATCGGTCGCCGAACCGCGCTGGTCACAGCGCGGCGGGACGATCAATGACGCGAGCTGCTTGTCGCGGACCGCGGTCAAGGGGATCATCGCCGCAACCAGAGACGCCGATGTCGCCGCTGCCCTGGCCTACGCCCGCGCAACCGGCTTGCCGGTCAGCGCGGCGGGCGCGCGCCACTCGATGGGTGGCCATGCTTTTCGCGCCGGCGGGGTGGTGATCGACATGCGCGGGCTGAACGCGATCCGGCTCGACCCGGTGGCGCGGACGATCGAGGTTGGCGCGGGCGCGACGTGGCACGACATCCAGAACAAGATCCACCCGATGTTCGCGGTAAAAGCGATGCAGTCGACCGACATCTTCACCGTCGGCGGGTCGATCGCGGTCAATGCCCACGGCATGGATCATCAGGCCGGCGCCCTGATGGGCTCGATCCGCTCGATGCGGGTGATGCTCGCCAACGGCAGTATCGTAACCGCCTCACGCGACGAGAATGCCGACCTGTTTCGTCACGTGATCGGCGGCTACGGCCTGTTCGGGATCATGCTGTCGGCGGTGCTTGATGTGGTGCCCAACGACATTTATCAGTCGGAACGCTCGCTGATCGGTACGCGCGAATTTCCAGAAGCGTTTGCGGCCATCGCCGCCGATCCGGCGATTGGCTTGAGCTACACCCATCTATCGACCGCGCCCGGCTCGCTGCTCAATGAGGCGTTGGTCTATCGCTATCGCCGTGTCGCCGACGAGAAGGGCCTGACCCGCGCGCCGCTGACCGAGGTCGCCTCGACCAAGCTGCGCCGCCTGACGGTCAATCTCGCCAAGCGCAGCGACGCTTTCGCCTCGTTCAAATGGTGGAGCGAAAAGAATCTCGAGCATCGCATCGAGGCGTGCACCGTGACCCGCGCCCAAGCGATGCAGGATGGCGAAGCGTGCCTCGTCTCGCGCAACGATCCGATGCACGACAGCGTCGCCTATCTGCGCAACGCTCTGCCCAAGGAGACCGACATCCTCCATGAATATTTCGTGCCGCGCGACCAGTTGCTGCCGTTCATCGGCGGGATGCGGACAATCTTCCGCGGCACCGAATTGAAGCTGCTCAACGCCAGCATCCGCGCGGTCAATGCCGAGGACAATGCACTAAGCTACGCACCCGCCCCGGCCTTCTCGGTGGTGCTCTACGTCAACCAGCCGACCGATGCGGCGGGGGACGCCAGGATGAAGGCGCTGACCAGCGATCTGATCGACCTGACGGTGAAGCATCGGGGGCGTTTCTTCCTGCCCTACCAATTGCATTATTCGGCCGCGCAGCTGGCGGCATCCTATCCCGAGATTGGCGCTTTCTTCGCCGCCAAGCGAAAGTGGGATCCCGACAATCTGCTCCGCAACAGCTGGTACGACCGCTACGCGCCGGCTTTCGTCAGCGACAGGCAGCCCGCGGCGATCCGGCCCTCTACCACCAATGGAGCGCCAGCGCGGTAGAGGTTTCCAGCGAAACCGGGACCGCCGCGCGCCAGCGTTACCCCGCTGCGCATGTCGACCACGCGGCCGCCCGCGGCGACTACCCGCCGCACCGCACCGGGTCCGTCGCCGACCACCGCCACCAGCCGCCCCGATGGTCCGACTAATGGCATGACCAGCATGACCGCCGTCCAGACGCCAAGGATCAAGGCGACGGTGGCGGCGGGCCGTAGGATCCAATCAATAGTCGTAGACATGCTCAACCGTGCCGCCACTGGCGCCGATCGCGCGCATTGCCACGGTCAGTTCGGCGACCCGCAATGTCACCCCAACCCGCCGCCAGCCGGGCCGGTCGCCCAGCGCCATGCTGAACGCCGGGTCGCCCGGGACGCGAGCCTGGTCGGGAATTCGCGCAGTCAGGAAGATCTCGTCATTGCCGGCGATGTCGGTCAGCGGGACATTGGCCGCCGCCATTTTGCCCAGCAGCTCGCTGAACACCGCGTAGCGCGGTGCCTCGACGACGGTCAGCCCGTCGGCAGTGCGGCGCAGCGGCTTCAGTCGCGGATCGAGCGCGGCGATGGACGCGGGCGCGGCGGGGGTGACGAAACGCAATGTGAGCTCGTCGCGACCGAGCGTTGCCCCGCTGGCCGCTCCGATTGCCTTGGCGTAACCCGCCTTGACCCCATATTCCATGCTCAACGCGATCCGGCGTTCCCAGTGCCGCGCAAACCGCTTCGGCTCGCTTGTCTGCCACAGCCCGGCCAACGCCTCGCCGAAGCCGAACTCGTACCACGGCACCTGGTGCATGAAGGCGGCATAATCGGCTTGCACCAGAGCCGCGTGGCGATCGTCGGCGCTATCGTGGCCGCTGGCCCACTCGAAGAACGCGCCGATGGTCGATTCCCACAGCGCCTTGACCGCCATTTCGGCCGTGAAGCTTAGGCCGATGGTGTAGATCATCACCTTGGCGTCGTCGCCTTCAGGCCGCGCCGCCGCAATGCGATTGACCGCGCAGGTCGATCGCCAGAAAGCGCCGACATCGCGGATATAGGCATAGTCCGACGGCTTTCCGCCAACCATGAGATGCTTGCCCAGGCTCTCGGCCGAATAGACGATGTGCCATTCGGGATAGGTCAGCCAGGTCCGCGCCTCGCTGCGCTTATCTCCGGCTGCAAGGCGCGAGGGCACGGGGGCAGGGGCCGGGCCGCTCGCGCCGCAACTCGTCTCGACATACACAATCGGCGCGGCGGCCAGCAGGGCCAGCGCGCCCGCGGCACCGAGCAGGACCTTGTAGCGGCGTTTCATCCGGGTTTGCGCGCCAGCCAGTAACCCGTCCAGATCGCCACCCCGCCAATCACCAGATGCGGCAGATTGGCGAAGAAGCGCACTTCGGGCGGCTGGTCGATCACCCCGTAGAGGAAGATCCCGAAATCGAGATAGCCGCTTCCGGCGAACAGCCCGAGCACTCCGTCGAGGAAGTAGAGCGGCCCGAACAGCCGGAAATAGGCCCGCGCCGCGCCGTCCGATTTGAACGCCGCAATCCCCGCCCACAGGCCCGAGGCGAGGTGCAGGCTGTGATCGTAGAGGTCGAGCGTGAACAGCCCGAACTGGCGGCCCTGCGCGTCCTGGAACGGCGGGTAGAGCCCGCTCGCCACCACCGCCACAAAGCCGACGGCATAGAGCCAGCCCATCTTCTGCACATTCGTCATAAGACTACCCCCCCCGTGATCCCCGCGGCGACTATAGCCGCGCGCCGGGCCGGGGAAAGCCTCTTCCATTTGCGTGATCCGTGCCTAGATGGGCAGGAAGGCGTGGGTCGCGCCGCCAGCAAAGGGTATCGTACATGGGCTATCGGGTCGTCGTGGTCGGCGCCACCGGCAATGTCGGACGCGAAATCTTGAACATATTGGTCGAACGCGAATTTCCGTTCGACGAGATTGCGGCCGTCGCCAGCCCGCGCTCGACCGGCACGATCATCGACCTTGGCGACAGCGGCAAGGAGCTCAAAGTCCACAATATCGATCATTTCGATTTCGATGGCTGGGACATTGCGTTGTTCGCTGCCGGCTCCGACGTCAGCCGCGCGCACGCCCCGCGCGCCGCCGCCGCCGGCTGCACCGTGATCGACAATAGCTCGCTCTACCGGATGGACCCCGACGTGCCGCTGATCGTGCCCGAAGTGAACCCCGAGGCGATCGACGGCTACCGCGCGAAGAACATCATCGCCAACCCCAATTGCTCGACCGCGCAGATGGTCGTCGCGCTGAAGCCGCTGCACGATGCCGCGACCATCAAGCGGGTGGTGGTCGCGACCTACCAGTCGGTGTCAGGGGCGGGCAAAGTCGGAATGGACGAACTGTTCGAGCAAAGCCGCAACATCTTCGTTGGCGACAGCAATACGCCGGTAAAATTCACCAAGCAGATTGCGTTCAACGTCATTCCGCATTGTGGCGATTTCCTCGACGATGGCGCGACCAGCGAAGAATGGAAGCTGGTGGTCGAGACCAAGAAGATCCTCGGCTCG
>JBKJNP010000122.1:0-2519 GCA_046593565.1 Sphingomicrobium sp.
AAATTCGCGGTGGTCGCCGAAGTCGCCGCCCGCCTTGCCGCCGACGGCGCAACGGTCGACACCACCGATGGCGTCCGCGTGCAGACCGCCGACGGCTGGTGGCTGCTGCGCGCATCGAACACGCAAGACGTCCTCGTCGCCCGCGCCGAAGCGCAGGACCAGGCGGGCCTCGAAACGCTCGTGGCGGCGATCGACGAGCAACTCGCCCAATCGGGTGTCGAGCGCGTCGAGGCCGTTCACTAAGTCGCGGCCAGGCCGTCACATAAGCGACCCACAAGGCTGCTATGCCCGCCTCGTTCGGGAGGGACGATCATGCGCAACTTTCTTCGGTCAAGAACCGTGTGGATTGTCAGTGGAGCGCTGGCGATCGGCCTCGGCATCGCCGCTGCCCGCGCGCTTCGAGTAGACATCGACTACGACCCTTGGAGCGACGATCTACTCGGCATCTGATTGTCGAGCGCATTCGAACCGAAGCTGGCCACTAATGTCGGCTTTCGACCCAAAGCGGACATTAGCTCTGAGTGAACGCGTCGCAATTGTTTGTCGCCCGACCTTTGGAGGCCAGAGGCCCTCGGAAGGCTGCGGCAAAAGCAACCCTTCCACTGCGGCTGCGCTTGGAGCCCGCGGGCCCTTAGCCTATCACATATGTAAATCCCAAGTAAGATGCGGCCTGCAACGAAAGCTTGACGTCACGGACAAAAGGGGGGCTTGTTGTTATTTGAACGACTCGACAGTTCAGGGGATCCGTTGCTGCCGTTCTGACAGGGGGTGTCTTATGAAACACGTCGTAAGTGCTTGGCGTGCACTTTTTGCGTCAGCAGCTCTACTTGTGTCAGTCTCGGCGAACGCGCAAACAACCATCGACACGACACCGTTGGAGAACGGTCTGATAGGAAGCTTTGGATCGCCCGGTAACGCCGCGACAATCGGGCAGACATTCACCGCCGGTGCCGGTGACACAATTCTGTCCAATTTCTCGCTTTTTCTCACTGGCGCAACGACCGCCGGGTCATTGGATTTCCGCGGCTATATTGCGACGTGGAACGGACTTAATTCCACAGCCATGACGCTGCTTTACAGCAGCTCCACCGTAACAATGACTGGCAGCGGCACTCGAACCGAATTCACTTTCTCGCCGGACATCGCAATTCAGCCATTTCAGCAATATGTGGCTTTCCTCAGTACCTCAGCGCTTTTCCCGCAAGCGGGCAGCCCGTCATTCCCCATGCCAACCGCGCAAGACTCATTGGCTGGAAGTGTCGTATTTCTGGATAACCATTCAGATTTCGGCGCATTGTTTTTGAGTTCCTGGTACACATACGTGGCGCCAACCGATGTGTCATTCAGGGCCAATTTCAACGTCGCACTGGGCGACCCAGATTCTGTTATCAGCGGAGTTCCCGAGCCTACTACCTGGGCTATGATGATCGTTGGCTTCGGTCTCGTTGGTTGGAACATGCGTCGGAGTCGAAGCAGGAGAACGGCCTTAGCAGCCGTGTGATCCTTGTCGGCAGCGAAGAGGCGTCCAAGAGGCGGGGCATCAGCCGCGTTGTTGACGAATACACGTCGAAGCCCCGCGAACAATTGAGTGGGAGCGAACGGCCGAACGCTGATGTCCGCTTTCCACCCATAGCAGACATTGGATTTCCCGCCGCATCCGCCTCTCACGACGAAAAAAAGCTTTCAAAATAGGATTTCGCCTGCTCCGGTTGATGTGGCTCTTTCGCATTGTCGGCATTTCCTCGACCGCTCCGGACCGCGGCACATCGAATTCACCGTCATCACCGCGAACATTGGGACCTTTCTGACCCACGGCGCCCGCTCAGTCGTCCTCATCCTCATACCCCACCAGGTTGAGTTCGCGCGCTTTTACCTGGTGCAGCATGCACCAATGCTTGAGCGCATCCTCGCGTCCGTGCGTGATCCACACTTCTTTCGGCGCGACCTCGCGGATCGTGCGGGTCAGTTCTTCCCAGTCCGAGTGATCCGAAATCACCAGCGGCAGCTCGACGTTGCGTTGCCGTGCGCGCTGGCGGATCCGCATCCAGCCACTTGCCATGGCGGTGATCGGATCGGGCAGCCGCCGCGACCAGCGGTCGTTGAGCGCCGACGGCGGGCAGATCACGATATGCCCCGCCATCTCCTCCTTCTTCGCCCCCGTCGCCGGCCGCAGCTCGCCCAGGGGCACACCAAGCTCCTCGTACAGATTGCACAGTCGCTCCATCCCCCCGTGATAATAGATTGGCGCGTCATGCCCCCGCGCCCTGAGCTCGGCGATCACCCGTTGCGCTTTCCCCAGCGCATAGGCCCCGACCAGCACGCACCGCTCGGGCTCGCTGTGCAGCCGCTGCAGCAACCGGTCGATTTCGCTCCCGGTATCGGGATGGTGGAACACCGGCAGCCCGAAGGTCGCCTCGGTGATGAAGATATCGCACGGCACGACCACGAATGGTGCGCAGGTCGGGTCGGGCCGCCTTTTGTAATCGCCCGACACCACCACCCGCTCGCCCTGATAATCG
>JBKJNP010000137.1:0-2556 GCA_046593565.1 Sphingomicrobium sp.
CAGCGCTTCAAGCCCGGCGGCGTCATCATAGGACAGGTCGGATTGAGCCCAGTCGAAATCCTCGAACGCCGCGTCGTAAAACACTTCGCTCTCGCCAGTCGGCGCAAGGACGATGAATTCGTGGCTAAGATCGCCGCCGATCGGCCCCGACGCGGCCTTCATCGGCACCGCCTGGATGCCGAGCCGCTGGAAAGTGCGCAGGTAGGCCAGCAGCTGCGTATAGTAACTGTTGCGCGCCCCCGCTTCGTCAAAGTCGAAGCTATAGGCGTCCTTCATCAGGAATTCGCGCCCGCGCATCACTCCGAAGCGCGGGCGGACCTCGTCGCGGAATTTCCACTGGATATGGTATAAGGTGCGCGGCAGATCGCGGTAGCTTTTGACGTCGTCGCGGAACAGCGAGGTGATCATTTCCTCATTGGTCGGGCCGAACAGCATCTCGCGCTTATGGCGATCGGTGATGCGCAGCATTTCGGGGCCATAAGCGTCATATCGACCCGACTGACGCCACAGGTCGGCCGACTGCATCGTCGGCATCAGCATTTCGATCGCCCCGGCCTTGTCCTGCTCCTCGCGCACGATCTGCTCGATCTTCTTGAGCACGCGGTGACCGATCGGCAGCCAGGCGTATATCCCCGCCGCGGTCTGGCGGACCAGCCCGGCGCGTAGCATCAATTTGTGGCTGACGATCTCGGCGCTGGCCGGGCTTTCCTTCATCACGGGCAGGAAGGATCGGGACAGGCGCAAAGCGAGGGACTTTCGAGACGGAGGGACCGAGCGTTTGCCTCTCTAGTCAGCCGCCCACAGATCGGCAACCGCCGTGGCCCCGACCTTGTCGAAAGCGACGCGTTGCCCGCTCGCCACACCCGATACTCAAACGCCGCGGATCGGGCATTTTGCCCGTGACAAAGGCACTTAGCCGGGCCTAGCGTCCCGCCATCGGATCAGGCCGCAGGGACCGGGTTCGGGGAGGATGCCGATCATAACCGGCACATCCGAAGTCAAGGGGGCTGACGAGCGATCGTCACGCAGGAGCGCCCGGGTCGTGCAAACGCCCCGGGCGCTTTGCTTTTGTAAAAGGGCTGGCGGGTCGTGCAAACGACCCAGGCGCTTTGCTTTTGTAAAAGGGCTGGCGGGTCGTGCAAACGACCCAGGCGCTTTGCTTTTACCCTAGTTGCGAATGCCCTCGATCTCCTGCCCGCCCTGGAACAGAGTGATCGACCCGACCTTGCCATCCTTGGCGTTGAAGCGGATTTTCGCGCCGACCTGGGCGATTTCGAATTCGGTCGCGCTGACCGCTTTCATCGGAATGGCCGGTTGCTCGCCGAGCTTGACCGTCAGCCCCTCGCCTTCTTGTTTAAACACAAAAACACCGGCCAGCGAGGTATAGCTTCCGACATATGTGGCGAGCGTTGCCGCTGGGACGGCGACCGCGGCGGTTTCGACCGGCGGCGGGCCGGTACGCGACCCAGTCACCGGCTTACTTGCTCCCTCGCCGTAGAAAGCGATCTGGCGAGTCGCGCCGGGACCTGCGACCAGCTCAAACCAGCTAAGGCTGTCGGATCCGTAGAAGAAACGTTTGTCGCCCGCCGAAAAGACTTCGAGCTGGGGCCCGCCCTCGCGCTGCATGAACGTCTTTTCGTCGCGGGCGAAGAAGGTGCGTTTCGCGCTTCCGAAATCATAAACGCCGAACGCCGATTCGATGGTCTTTATATCGATCACCGCCTTGGTGAATGTCGGATAGGCATCGCCAACCGCCAGCGCGGCCAATTTGCGCGCGACCACGCTGGTCGCAATTCGCGGACTGTCGCTATTGGCGAACACCGCGACGAAAATCTGTTGCTCCGGCAGAAATAGGCTGTCGGTCGAAAAACCATTGATCCCTCCGCCATGCCCAATTTCTCGGCGTCCGCGTATATCGCCCGTCTGGAGGCCAAACCCATACGGCTCGGTGCGGCCATCGGCGGTGGTGGTCGGTGCGATCATCGCCGCATAGCTGGCGGGCGCGACGACCTTGCCATGGTGGAGCGCCTGGCCCCAGACCGCCAGGTCGCCGACGGTCCCGACCAGGGCCCCAGCACCATGCGGCACGCTCATGTGAATCTTCGACGCTGGGACGACCTTGCCGTCTTCGTCGGAGTAGCCGGCCGCCATGCCCGGCGTTCCGTCGACCCCAACGCCGCTGCGGATCGACGTCAGTTTCAGCGGCGCGGTCACGAGGTCGGATACTGCCCGATCCCAACTCTTGCCCGTAGCCTTTTCCAGGATCGCGCCAAGCAGAACATAACCGCTATTGTTGTAGGCATATTTCGCGCCCGGTGCGAACTGGGGCGGCACGTCCTTGAACGCCGCGATCAATTGATCGGTCGAGTAGGCGCGGTCGGTACCGGCTTCGGCCATAAAACCGGGAATCTGGGTGTAGGGCATCATCCCGCCAGTGTGGTTGAGTAATTGGCGCACCGTCGCCTTGCCGTTGGGCGAAGGATAATCGGGGAGATATTTGGACAAGGGATCGTCGAGCGACAATTTGCCCTGCTCGGCCAGCTTGAGGATCGCCGC
>JBKJNP010000194.1:0-2759 GCA_046593565.1 Sphingomicrobium sp.
TTGTGCGGATTGCCCTTGGCATGGTGGTAGCGGCGCGCGGTCTTGATCGCGCATTCGACCGCCTCGGCGCCTGAATTGGTGAAGAACACCGTGTCGGCGAAGGTCAGATCGACCAGCCGCTGGGCCAGCGCCTCGCCCTGGGGTGACCCGTACAGGTTGGAGACGTGGATCAGCGTCTCCGCCTGCTTCTGGATCGCCTTGGTCAGATGCGGATGGCCGTGGCCGAGCAGGTTGACCGCGATTCCGCTTGCGAAATCGAGATATTGCTCGCCATTCTCGCCATACAGATACGCCCCCTCGCCGCGCACCGGGCGGACATCGCAACGCGGATAGACGGGCATGAGCGGCGTGATGGCCATGTGGTTTCGATCCTCGGCAAGAAGTTGGTTTTGGCGACCCCCCGGCCGCCGTCGCCGCGCCTATACGAAGGCCCGTGCGCCAAGGCAAAAAGAAAGGGGCGAGACCCTTTCGGATCCCGCCCCTCCTTCACGCCACAGGGGCCAACTGGCCCGAAGGCTTAGTCGTCGTCGTGATCTTCGTCATAATCACGACCGCCATCACGCTCGTAGCGATCGTCCAGGCCGTCCCGGTCACGGTCATAGCCGTACTGGTTATACCCATATTGGTTGCCATGGTGGCCATTGCCGCCGCCATCGCGCGCAAAGCGATAGATCGAGCGCTCGAGTTGAGCGATCCGCAAGTTCAGGTCGCGGGCTTCCCACTGATTAATGCCACGGTAAGAGGTCTGGCGCAGGCGATACTTCAGCGCGTCGACCTGCTGGTTGAGGCGGAGGAATTCGCCGCTCGAGAGGCGGTTCTCGAGACTATGGATGCGCTGATGCAGCTGGGCGACCCGCGTCTGAAAGTGACGGACCTGACCATAATTTTGCTGGTAGCCGTAGCCCGAGCCGTACTGGTTGCCGTAGCCATACTGGTTGCCGTAGCCATAGCCATTGCCATACTGGGTGCCGACCGTGACGCGCACCTGCGCAGCGGCGGGAGCCGCAATCGCCAGCGACGAAGCCAGCAGGGTAGCCGAGATTAAAAACTTACGCATCGTTGCTCTCCTTATGAGCGGTTGATGACGTTCTTCTACGCATGGATGGTTGAGGCGACGCTGAACGCTGGCGTTATGCGCCATTCACCAAACCCGACGGCGGGCAGGACGATTTGATCTTGGCGTTGTCTTAGGTTCATCTTGCCCGCGACGAGGCGGGGCTAAATGTTGATCAACCGGTTCATCGAATTTGATCGACGGCCCGGCGATTCGCGGATGGCCCTAATTCTTGATCTTCCATCCGCTCCGAAGCAGCGCATAGCATACCGCGAACAGCGCCAGGTTGATCGCGGCCAGCAGTCCCGCGCCGAGCAAGAGCGGCGAATCGGTCACCCCGAGGAAACCGTGGCGGAAGCCCGAGATGATGTAGAAGAACGGGTTGGCATGGCTCACCGCCTGGAACGTAGGCGACAATTGGCTGACCGCGTAGAATGTGCCCGACAGCAAGGACAAAGGCGTGACCACGAAATTGGTAACCATCGCCGCCTGGTCGAACTTGTCGGCCCAGATCGAGGTGATCACGCCGAGGAACGCCAGCATCAGCGATCCCGCTAGCCCGAAATAAAGCGCCCACAAGGGATGCGCCATGCCGACATGCACGCCGGGCCACAGCATCATCACCAGCCACACCGCCCCACCGACCAGGAAAGCACGGGTCACCGCCGCCGACACCAACGCCGCGATCAGTTCGCCGGTCGACAGCGGCGGCATCAGATAATCGACGATTGTCCCCTGCATCTTGCCGACCATCAGGCTGAAGCTGGCATTGGCGAAACTATTCTGCAGCATCGCCATCATGATCAGGCCCGGCGCGAGGAAATCGGCGAACGGGACGCCGAGCACGGTCCTGCCCTCGCGCCCAAGCGCGACCGTGAAAATCACCAGATAGAGCAAGGTCGTGATGGCCGGCGCCCACACGGTTTGCATGTGGACCTTGAAGAACCGCCTGACCTCCTTGATATAGAGGGTCTTCAGTCCTCCCCAATTGACACCGTGAAGGGTCGGGACCCCGGGCGGGTTTACGATCCACGGTGCGGTTCGATCGGCGGGGGGCTGGTTCAACATCGGGCAATCGCCTATCGGCAGCGCCACGCTGCTGCAACTGATATGCTTGCGGCAATAGTTTCGTCGCAACGGAATATGGAGACCAAGCGGACATGTCCTGGACCGACGAGCGCATTGAGCGCCTCAAGACGATGTGGACCAGCGGGTCGACCGCCAGCCAGATCGCCGAAGATCTCGGCGGGGTCAGCCGCAATGCGGTGATCGGCAAAGCGCATCGCCTGGGCCTCGAAGCGCGCCCCTCGCCGGTCAAGGCGGGCGAGGAGAAAGATAAGGTCAAGAAGGCGGCACCCCCCAAGGCCGCTGCTCCATCGACCAAATCCGCGCCCGCGCCCAAGACCGAAGCGCCCGCCGCCGCCGCGGCAGCCGCCGATGTCGCGCCGGGCGACGCACCGACCGGCACCGGCCCCAAGTTCGGCCCCGCGGTCCAGCGCCAGCCGCTGACCGGCGAGACTACCATGCAATATCGCTCGGTCGGTCCCGGCGGCTTCATCCGTCAGGGCCCGGGCGATACACAGGCGCCGATCCCCCCGGCCCCGCCGCGCCGCCTGGTCCCCGCCAAGCCCAGTGCCGAGGTCGCCGACAAGACCAGCCTGCTCGATTTGAACGACCGCATCTGTCGCTGGCCGATGGGTCATCC
>JBKJNP010000272.1:0-14982 GCA_046593565.1 Sphingomicrobium sp.
TGAACAGACCCGCGAAGCTCGCGCTCGCATTGGTCGCCAAAATGGTCTCGTCGACAATGATCTGCGGCTCGGCAACGCTGCCGTTGACCCCAATCGACGGGCCGTCATCCTCGAACCGAAGATTCTGACCGATATTGATTGAAATGCTCGCGGTATCGCCGTCGCGGTCGGTAGCGACGATGCTAAGCGTTACCAGGCTGTCGGACGACAGTGTTGCGGCGCTGGCACCAGTTTCAACGTGATCCGCCGAATCATTATGCTGGACAGCGCGTAGCTGGTCCAACGTCACATTGCCCGAACCATCCACCGAAACCGTGAACACGAGCTGGTTGGTCGTCGCCGTGCGGCCCTCGACTACGCCGCCATTCATGACGAGATTGACTTGCTCGCCGGTCGCAACGTCGATGATTCCGGAAGGACCAGCCGTGACGCCAAGCGCATAGGACACAGAGTTGGCGGCAGCCGGACCATCCGCGCCGAAGCTGACGGTTACGGCACCGTTGAAGCTGTCGGTGTCGTTAATACCAAGACTGCTATCGTCGACCACCAGGATCGGCTCACCGACGCGCCCAGAAATGGTCGGAGAATCATCCTCAATCGTTACGGTGATCGCACCGCCAGTGGTAACCTCTTCGCCATCGCTGACGCTGACTGGAACGACAAAGCTCGCGCCCTGCTCGCCACCGCCATTGGGGTGATCGACCGGCCGGAGAAGGGTGACAGTATAAGCTCCGGCATCATTAATGACGACGGTGATGACCGTATTGCCGCCCGCCGAGCCGGTCAGGGTATGCCCGTCTGGGCTGACCGACCAGGTGATTGTGACGCCAGCTGACGTCAGCGACTCGCTGGGGGTACCGAGCACAACTGTAAGCGTATCGCCATCGGGGTCGGACACCGGAAGGATTCCGCCGTTGGTTGGCGAATTGGTCGTGTCCGGTGAACCGGAAGAATCCGGATTCGGCGGGCTGACAGATTGCACGCCCTCTTCCGAAACATTGACCGCCGAGGTGCCAATCAGCGGCGGATCATTATCCTTAAGGATGTCGCCCAGTTCCTCAAACTCGGGAGGCGTATAATCGAGTTCGGTCGGGGGCAGCAGGTCGCCGAGCGGAACGCCCGGATCAAGCGGAGCCACCGGCACTTCGAAGTTGCCGCCGCTGCTCTGATTGTTTCCACCGACCAGATCGCCAGCCGCCGGACGCGGTTCGGAGCCGATCAGCAAGGCGGCAAGGTTGGTTGCCGGAACTTCTACGCCGCCAAGGACCAACTGAGGTACGAAAATCGCGCCATCGACAATGATCATGATCGAGCCGTCGGGCAACGTGACCACGAGGTCGCGACCGACAACCCGGATGTCCGACAGTTCGACTCCGGGCGGGAGCGTAACAACGCCATCGGGTCCGGGGACCACGCGCGTTGCGTCCGCTAGCTTTGGCTGTTCACCGATGTTGATGACAAGGCGCGCGGAGTCGGTCGCGCCGGCCTTGTTGGCCAGGGTGTAATGAAAGGTGTCGGCGACCCCGGCAGGGGTGCCGGCTTCGCGGTCGTAAACGTAATTACCGCGGGCATCGATGCTGAGCGTGCCATACTGGCCTTCCACCGACAGTTTGCCGGCAGAGAAACTGGAGTCGCTCCCGCCCGCCCCGTCGATCGCGGTGATGCGACCTTCGCCGGCGCCGACCATGTCGAGCCCAGTAGAGCCAGTGATGGTGCCGGTACCGGAAATCACATTGCCGGTGGCTGCGCCATAATCACGCGCCGCGAGATGATCTGCGTCGTTGCGCGCATCGACTTGGCCCGAACCCGTCTGGGAAGCATCTTCGTATCGCATAACCCACCTTCGCCCCTGCGGTCCGAAGCCATGATGGCCGGCACCGCTGATTGTGATCTAGTGCGAATGGAAAGCCTGCGCGATTAACCAAAAATGGTTAACGTCAGAATCATCCACCCGCTGTCAGTGCCCTACAAAGCACATGGCTCAAGACAAATTGCAAGCTACCCTGTCCGCCGCTGATGACTCTAGCGCGAAAGTCCTTGCTTCTAGGATTAGTAAAGATCGTTAATGTTTGTCGGAATTAGTATACGTTTTCATGATCATTGATCTGATGCCATCAAAGTTACACTTCGTTATTAAAGTAATCTTGGCAGTTGATCTGGACAATCTTCCGCAAAAAAACCATGCTTTGCTTCAGTTGTTAATTTCTGTTAATTTTTTGATCATCGTTGTCGATCTGTTAACGCCAACTCTGGCGGGGATTCATCGCGGAATGCACCCCCGTTTTCGTGCGATTGTGAGTCCGTCAAAAATAGCTGTTCGAAGTCTCGAATCGGGACGAAATTCAGCCCCCGCCAGCCCGCCGAGCGCCCGAATCGGTGCTCGGATCACCACACGACTCGCGAGTCGCGGCAGATCGAAAGAACCTAATTGCCAGACACATCGCGCCTGTCTTTGATTTTTTCGAAGACATGGGGATTGAGTGATGGTGGCAGTCGCGGCTAGGCCTGCGCAATGAAGATTGCCTGCATCGGTGGCGGACCCGCGGGACTGTATTTCGCACTATCGATGAAGCTTCGTGACCCGGCCCACGAGATCGCGCTTTTCGAGCGCAATCCGCGCGGCGTGACCTTTGGTTGGGGAGTGGTCTTCTCCGACCAGACGGTCAAAAATCTGATGTCGAACGACCCCGTCTCGGGTGCCGCCATCGTCGAGGGGTTCGCCCATTGGGACGATATTGCGGTACACATAGGCGGACAGTGCCACACATCCACGGGTCATGGTTTCATCGGGATCGGCCGCAAGCGTTTGCTGGACCTGCTGTCGGCCCGCGCGGAGAAGTTGGGCGTACAGCTACACTATGATGCCGATTGCGATCCCGATCCGGCGCGTTGGGCGGATTATGATCTGGTCATCGCCGCTGACGGAATCAACAGCCCGATCCGCGATTCCCGTGCCGAGGCCTTTGGAGTCGAAATCGAAGAGCGGGCGAATAAGTTCATCTGGCTTGGCACGCCAAAGAGGTTTGACGCCTTCACGTTCGCTTTCGAGGAGACGGACGCGGGGTGGATCTGGGCGCATGCCTATCGCTTTGCCCCTGACTGCTCGACCTTCATCGTCGAATGCTCGCCGACGACTTGGCACGGGCTCGGCTTCGACACCATGGATTCCGCGGCGGTCATTGCACGCTGTGAGCAGATTTTCGCCGAGCACCTGGACGGACAGCCTTTACTTAGCAACGCGGCCCATTTGCCGGGCGCAGCCGCATGGCTGAACTTCCGTCGCATCAAATGCGAGCGATGGAACGACGGCAAGATCATCCTGATCGGCGATGCCGCGCACAGTGCGCATTTCTCGATCGGGTCGGGGACCAAGTTGGCGCTGGAAGATGCGATCAAGCTTGCCGAGGTGCTCAACCGCCCCGGCCTACCACTCGATCAGGCGCTTGAGGAGTATCAGTCCGAACGCGGTCTGGAGGTGCTCAAGCTCCAGAATAGCGCGCGCAATTCGACCGAATGGTTCGAGACGGTGGAACGCTATCTCGATTTTGAGCCGTGGCAATTCGCTTATTCACTCCTGACGCGGAGCCAGCGGATCAGCCACGAGAATTTGCGGCTTCGCGACCCTGCGTGGCTGGACAGCGTCGAGCGCGACTTCTGGAAGCGTGCCATCGGCACGGAAAGGAGCGCCCCGCCGATGTTTGCGCCGTTCACATTGCGAGAAATGGCGCTCGAGAACCGGATCGTGGTTTCGCCAATGGCCACTTACTCCGCCGTCGACGGGACCCCGAACGACCTCCACCTCGTCCACTACGGCGCTCGAGCAATGGGTGGCGCGGGATTGGTTTTCACCGAAATGACCTGCGTATCGCCAAGCGCCCGGATCACGCCCGGCTGCACCGGCCTGTGGTCGACAGAACACGCCGCGGCGTGGCGTCGGATTACCGACTTCGTCCACGCCAACGGCAAGGCGAAGATCTGCCTTCAGCTCGGCCATTCCGGCGCCAAGGGATCGACCCAACTCGGTTGGGAGACGATGGATGCGCCGCTGGCCGAGGGCAATTGGCCGTTAGTCGCGGCGAGCGAGGTGGCGTGGAGCGAGGCCAATGCCCAGCCGTCCGCGCTGACCCGCGACGAAATGAGCTCGGTCCGCGGTCAGTTTGTCGCTGCGACCCGGCTGGCGGTCGACGCCGGTTTCGATATGATCGAACTCCACGCCGCCCATGGCTATCTATTGTCGAGCTTCATCACCCCATTGCAGAACAAGCGTGACGATGAATTTGGCGGCAGCCTGGCCAACCGCCTTCGCTATCCACTGGAAGTGTTCAAAGCGATGCGCGACGCCTGGCCCGCCGGCCGTCCGATGTCGGTGCGTATTTCAGCGACCGATTGGGTTGGCAACGAGGGAGTAACCCCCGACGAGGCCGTCGAAATCGCGCGTGCCTTCTCCGAGGTCGGCGCCGATTTGATCGACGTCAGCGCCGGCCAGACTTGGGCCGACGCCAAGCCGGTTTACGGGCGAATGTTTCAGACCCCGTTTTCCGACAAAATCCGCAACGAAGCGAATATCGCCACCATGGCGGTGGGAAATATTACCAGCCCGGACCAGGCCAATGGCATTTTGGCGTCGGGCCGGGCAGATCTGGTGGCACTGGCGCGGCCGCATCTGGTCGACCCATCGTGGACACTGCGAGCAGCAGCTGCGGCGGACTATCGTGATATCTTCGTGCCGCCGCCCTACCTGAATGGCATGGCGCAACTGGCGCGCACTTTGCGGCGCGAGGCGGAGATACAAGCCGAAGCGCTCAAAGCATAGCAACCCTCGCTGCATGATACGCGTTTCTGACAATGGCATGCGCAGCACCTACCTTGTGTCCGACCAGCGCGACCGCGCCCGATCGGTGGCAGCGACTGCGGCCATCCATCTCGCGCTCGGCGCAGCGTTGTTTACCGGGCTCACGCTCAAGGTCGAGCGCCACGTTGATGACGCACTGAAAACCTTCGACATTACGCCGCCTCCCCCACCTCCCCCGGCCTCCCTTGATCAGCCGAACCCGGCGCAGCGCGACCGACCGGCACCGGCGGGAAAGAAGGCCGATCCAAGCCCAATCGTTGCACCGCGTGCGCGCCTTCCAACCCCGCCACCCATTCCCGCGGCGCCAGTGGCGGGGAGTGGATCGGCATCGATTTCGGGCGCCGCTTCCAGTGGCACCGGTCAGGGCGCTGGCGGAACGGGCGCTGGCCGTGGCAGTGGTGGAAACGGCGGAGACGGCGCAGGACGCATTGGCGCGCGCCTGATCTCGGGCGCCCTTGGTCGCCAGGACTATCGGCAGATCGATTCCATGGGATTGAGCCGGGGCAGTGCGGAGCTTTTGCTGCTGGTCAATCCGGCCGGTCGGGTGGAGAACTGCCGTGCAGTGCGATCCAGCGGCAATACGGCAGTTGACGATTTGCTGTGCCGGCGGATGATGCAAGGCGCGCGTTTCCAGCCCGCGCGCGAGACCGACGGATCGCCACTATATCAGGACGTCCGTTATTTCCCGAACTGGAGCCGGTAACAGGACCTCAGCGGCTCGCAATCTTTCGATCGTTGCCGAGCAATGCGAGGGCTGCGGGGTCGCGCTTGTAAACGTCGGGCAGGAAGGTGATCGCTCCCCCACTCGGCAAGGCGGTCAAATAGGTCAGATAAACCGGGACAGGGCGGGGCAGATCGACGCGCTGCTCAGGGCTGGTCGAACTGGTCGACTGCTCCTTCCCTCCATAAAGCCAGCGCGCCAACCGCGGCGCATCTTCTAGCCGCACGCAGCCGCCACTGAACATGCGCGATTCCTCGCCCAGCAACTTCTTTTCGGGCGTGTCGTGGAGATAGATGCCCTGGGCGTTGGGAAACATGAACTTCATTCGGCCCATCGCATTTTCCGGTCCCGGCAATTGTCGCACGCGGACGTTGACCTTGCCCGCCGCAACCGCCGCCCAGTCGACCGTTGCGGGATCGACGACCGTCGCGTCATCCGCCCAGCTCGACAGTAATTGGTAGCCCTTCTGGCGAAGGTAGGGCGCGCCGCTCTTGACGACGTTGGGCGCGATCCGCTCTGCAGCTAGATCGGCGGGCACGTTCCAATAGGGATTGAGCGAGGTGAAGCGGATCAGTGCCGCCATCATCGGCGTCGGATGGACCGGCTTGCCGACCACCACTCGCATCGAATCGACCACCCGGCCGTCTTCCGTCATCACCAGTTCGGCGGCAGCGGCGTTGACGATCACCGCCTTGCCTGAACCAGCAGGAAGCGCTCTGGCGCGTTCCAAATTGAGCCGTAGCAAATCATGCTCGTCAGGGCTGGTCAGTGCGCCCGCAACGAGCGCATGCCGTAAGCCGGCATAGATCGGGTTCATCCAGCCCATATCGGCAATATAACGCTCGAGCGAAGGCGCGGCCGCCGCGGCGTCGAGCAATTGGCGCGGCGAGAAAGCCGCGGGCCGAAGTTCAGGGTCGACCCAGATCATGTCGATCGCCGGTGTGCGCCGCATGTCGCGCGCATAAGCGACGAACAATTCGCTCAGCAGACGATCCGCGCGGCGGATCGTATCGGGGCTGCTCGACCAAGCGGCGCGAAGGGCACGATCAAGCTCTTGCGGGGCATAACTGTTCGGATCGAGCCCGTCGGCGCGTGCGTCGCGGATCAGGTCGAATAACAACTGCGCCGCCGCGCCTTCATTGTCCCGGCCGAACCACAAGGGCTGGCCGTTTCGCGCAGCATAGAAATTATCGATCGTTTCGCCGGGGATGGACTGTCCTACGGGGGACTGGGCTACCGCTGCCGCCGCCGCTTGCGGCACACTGGAAAACAACGCGAGCACCAGCCACAACGACAAGCGCGCCGGACGACCAAGTCGTCCGACGCGCCAATCGATCGAAGCGCTGAGCTTAACCGCGCTCACCGGCGCCCATCGGCATCGGCGCAGGGGCCTGACCATTCGGGGCGCCCTGATAATATTGGCCGTTGTACATATAGCCATCGACGCGACCGTCACGGTCCCGATCGGCCCAGATCGCGCCGGCAATCCCACCAACCACAGCACCTGCGATCGCGCCTTCGAGCAAGCTGACACCCGGGATCAACGCCCCGGCTGCCGCACCGAGCACGGCGCCACCAACGACACCGGTGCCGACGCGACCGAGGGTCGAATCCCAACCCGACGGGCGACCGTTGTAATAAGTGCCATTCTGGCTGTAACCGTCGACGTATCCGTCATTGTTGCTGTCCGACCAGACCGCACCGGCGAGACCGCCGATTGCGGCACCGACCACGGCACCTTCGATCGGCGAAATTCCGCCGACCACGGCGCCGACGCCAGCACCACCGGCCGCGCCGATCACGGCACCGGTACCGACATCCGACATGCGGGCGTCGTCAACGGTGGAACAGGCCGAAACAGCCATCGATCCGGCCAGCAAAGCGGCCATCAAAGTCTTGCGCATCTTCATTCTCCCTTGGTTGTCTATTGGCCTCAGCTCCGGGCCCTCGGCCCCGCCAGCGGCGCATGAAGTCAACCGGTGAACGACGATCCGAACGGATCGTTCCCGAATCGAATTGACCTTGGAATGAGGCGCTCCCGCCAAGCTCTTCAAATCGTTAGAGAAGATACTTCATCTTTAGCGGCGGTAACGGTGGGCCGTTGCTGTGGAACGACGCTTCGTTGAAGCGCGGCGCACGCGGCTTCATCGCTGGGTTGCGAGAGAAAGCGAACCCTTCCTTGGGAATGCCCATCATCGTGTCGAGCTTGCCGTTCCCGTTGGCATCATGAAACACGCCAACGGCGTAAGTGCCCGGCGGGATCGACCGGAACTGGTAGCGCATCGGGGCCAGCGAGGCCTTGACCGTTGCGTGGACGGCGTCCGCCGCCTCGCAGTCGGGGAAGCTGCGGGGGTTGGCGGTTAAACACAGTCGGACCACGCCGCGCGCGTCACGCAGCCCGACGATCTCGATCGTGAGGTCGGTTGCCTGTGGCTGCGCGGGCGCTGCGACGCTGAGGCTCAAAACGGCCAAGGCCGCCATCGGTCGCGCACAGGCGATCCCAAAATCGGAAATAGAGGCCATAATTGCATTTGTTCCGCTGGTGATGAAGCTGGTGGTGACTAGCTGTTATCAGCCAATTTCCTGCCGAACCATGAACAATCGCCTTGGGAAAAATTTCCCACCCCATGTGATTGGTCACACCCATCACGGTCATGATCGAAAGTACCAGCCCGAGCGCGCCGATGTGGATCGGGACGGTCAGGATCAGCGCCGGTATCACGACCGCGCCGGTCAGGGTCTCCCACGGGTGGAAGCTCATCGCCGCCCAAGCGGTCGGGGGGTGGCTGGCATGATGGACCGCATGGACCCGGCGGTAGATGGCGGGGCGGTGCATCCAGCGGTGGGTCCAGTAGAACCATGTGTCGTGGAGCAAAAGGTAGGCGAGGACTGACCCGGGAAGCCACCAGATCGAATACTCCAACGGTTTCGTATATAGTCTGGTCCAGCCGAATTTATCCCATCCCCATAAAAGGACCCCGGCCGGCACGCCGTAGAGCGCCGCGCTCAGCAATGACCAGCCTATTTCGGCGCGGATCTGCGGCCCGCGACCGGTGTACAGGCCAGGATGGCGACGCCGGGTCAGCCAGTCGAAGCCGCCGCTGGTGATGACGTAGCGCACGGCAACGATCGCGGTCATCGCGATCGCGCTGGCCAGCGCCGGCCACACCATGTTGCTTCCCCACTCGATCATGGTGATGGCCTTACCAGCGTGATGACTCTAAGGCGAGCGGCGATGAGCTCGAATAGGCCCCTGATTATCGTTGGTGGAGGACTTGCCGGATCGCTGGCCGCTCTGGCGATCGCCGAGCGGCGGCCCGACGTCCCGCTGCTGCTGGTCGAGGCCGGCGACTGCTTCGGCGGTAATCATGTCTGGTCCTACTTCGATGGCGATGTCCAAGGTGACGAGCGCACATTGGTCGATGCCATGATGCCGATCCGCTGGCCTAGCCATTCGGTGCGGTTCCCGGGGCGGACACGGACGCTCGCCTTCGGATATAATAGCGTGCACTCGCAAAATCTCGACGCGCTGGTCCGCAAGCGTTTGGTGCCAACCCAATGGAAGCTCGGCGCGGCGGTGGCAGCGCTCGCTCCCGACGGCATTACCCTGGCCGACGGAACCGAAATCGCCGCTTCGGGGGTGATCGACGCGCGCGGGCCGGACGGGCCGATGCCGGGAATCGAACTGGCGTGGCAGAAATTCGTCGGGGTCGAATATGATGCCCCGGGCCACGGCCTCGACGCGCCAATCATCATGGACGCGACGGTCGACCAGTCCGAAGGCTATCGGTTCGTCTACAGCCTGCCGTTCAGCGCCGACCGGCTGCTGGTCGAGGATACATATTATACCAGTGGCGCCGCCCTCGACAGCGACGCGATCGGGGGCCGGATTGCCGACTATGTCGCGGCGCAGGGGTGGAGCGGAACGCCGGCGCGGCAGGAGCATGGCGTGCTGCCAATCCTGCTCGGCGGCAATCCCGACCTGTTCTGGCCATCTTCGGACCGCGTGGCACGGCTCGGTCTGAAGGGCGGCTTTTTCCATCCCGTCACCGGTTATTCGCTGCCCCAGGCCGCAGCCAACGCCATCGCACTGGCGAAGCTGCCCGATCTGGGCGGCGCGTCGGTCGCCGACTGGACCCGGGAGCGTTTCCTAGAGCAGTGGCGCCGCGGTGGCTTCTATCGCCTGCTGAACCGCATGCTGTTCCGCGCCGCCAGGCCCGAGGAACGGGTACGGATCTTCACCCACTTCTACCGGCTCAAGGAAGATCTTATATCACGCTTCTATGCCGGCCGGCTGACCATGATCGACAAGTTGCGCATCTTGAGCGGCAAACCGCCAGTCCCGATTTTTCGAGCCTTGAAGGTGATAATCTCGTGAATGATCGTCCTAAGAGCGCAATTGTCATCGGTGCCGGTTTCGGCGGACTGGCGCTGGCCATCCGCCTGCAATCTGCGGGGATCGCGACGACAGTAATCGAAGCCCGCGACCGACCGGGCGGCCGGGCCTATGTATGGAAGAAGGATGGCTACACCTTCGACGCCGGACCAACGGTGATCACCGATCCGCCGTGCCTGGAAGAATTGTGGGCCTTGTCGGGGCAGAAAATGTCGGACGATGTCACGCTGGCACCGGTCAGCCCATTTTATCGCCTGATGTGGAATGACGGGACCGCGTTCGATTATTCGAACGACGACGTGGCGCTGGAGAAAGCGATTGCGGCGCTCAACCCGGACGATGTCGAAGGCTATCACCGTTTCCTGGAATATGCCGAGGGGGTCTATCAGGAAGGCTATGTGAAGCTGGGCGCCGTGCCATTCCTCGATTTCGCCTCGATGCTCAAGGCCGCGCCGGCGATGCTCCGCTACCAGGCGTGGCGATCAGTCTATTCGATGGTCGCGAGTTTCGTGAAGAGCGACAAATTGCGCCAGGCCCTGTCGTTCCACACCTTGCTGGTCGGCGGCAATCCGATGAACACCAGCGCGCTTTATGCCCTGATCCATAAGTTGGAGCGCGACGGCGGGGTGTGGTTCGCGATGGGCGGGACCAATGCGCTGATTGACGGCATGGTGCGACTGTTCAAACGGCTGGGCGGGACTGTGCGGCTGGACGAACCGGTCGAGCAGATCACAACTGCGGGGGACAAGGTGACCGGCGTGGTCACCGCCAAGGGCGAGCTGAAAGCCGATATGGTCGCGAGCAACGGCGACGTGGTTCACAGTTACGGTCTGATCAAGGATCATGCGCGCGGGGCGCGGGCCGAAGCCAAGCTCAAGCGACGGACCTTTTCGCCCAGCTTGTTCGTGGTTCACTTCGGGTTGAAGGGTACATTCCCGGACATTCCGCACCATTCGATCCTGTTCTCGGACCGCTACGGACCGTTGCTCAAGGACATCTACAAGAACGGCGTGCTGGCCGAGGACCCCTCGCTCTATCTCCACCATCCGACGGTCACCGACCCGTCGATGGCGCCGCCGGGATGCTCATCCTTCTACGCGCTCGCGCCGGTGCCGCATCGCGGCAAGCTGGATGTCGATTGGGAAGTCGAGGGCGCGCGCTATCGCGAGGTGGTGCTCGACCGGATCGAGAAATTGCTGATCCCCGACATCCGTGACCGGATCGAGACGATCTTTCATTACACCCCGGCTGATTTCACCCAGGATCTCGGCGCGCATCTCGGCTCCGCTTTCAGCCTTGAGCCGGTACTGACTCAAAGCGCTTACTTCCGAGTCCACAATCGCGACGATGTGCTCGACAATCTCTATTTCGTCGGCGCCGGCACGCACCCCGGCGCGGGCATTCCTGGCGTGGTGGGGAGCGCCAAGGCGACCGCGGGGTTGATCGTCGGATGACTGCCGCAGCGCTTGATCGTCCGGCGCTGGTCGCGGCGTCGGGCGAGATCATCTCAAAGGGGTCGAAAAGCTTTCGAAGCGCGAGCCGCTTGTTCGACACGACCACGCGCGAGCGATCGTGGCTGCTCTATGCCTGGTGCCGTGCGTGCGACGATTTGACCGACGGCCAGACGCTTGGCCACGATGCGCAAGCACCCGCCGATCCGGCCGCAGGCCAGGCGCGGATCGAAGCGCTGACCAAGGCTGCGCTGGAGGGTCGGAGCACCGGCGAAACCCCGTTCGACGCGCTCGGACTGGTCGCCGCCGAAGTCGCGATCCCGTCGCGGACAATCGACGATCACCTCACCGGCTTCGCGCTCGACGCCAAAGGCTGGACCCCGGCCAATGAGGCCGAAATGCTTGCTTATTGCTATTATGTCGCCGGCGCGGTCGGTTCGATGATGGCGGCGGTGATGGGGGTTGACCCCAATGATCGCGACACGCTCGACCGGGCGAGCGATCTTGGCATCGCTTTCCAGCTTGCCAATATTGCGCGCGACATCGTCCCCGACGCAGCGCAGGGGCGAATTTACCTGCCGCGCGACTGGCTTATCGAGGTTGCGCTCGACCCCGACTCTCCGGCCACTATTGCCGCTCCGGAGTCGCGGGAGAAAGTCGCAGCGCTGGCGAGGCGGTTGGTCGACCTGTCGCGCGATTACCGCCGATCGGCCCGTACAGGCGCGGCGCGGCTACCGTTCCGCGCGCGGCTGGCGGTGCTTGCCGCCTCCAATGTCTATGGCGCGATCGGCGAAAAGGTCGTGCGGCGTGGCTCGCAGGCGTGGGACAGCCGGACAATTATTTCCAAGGGCGAGAAACTGCTTCACTTCAGCACCGCGCTGGGTCAGGCGATGACCCCTGCCCGATCGCGCGACCGCGAGGGCCTCTGGACCCGTTCGCCGGATCGCTAGCGGCGCGCCGGGCCAGGCACCGGCTCGGGCAGGTCGATCTTGAAGTCCATCGTATTGAGCCGACGAATGACCGCGGCAGTGACGTCGATCCGGGTAAGATTCTTTGCGGACAGCCTGGTCCTTTTCTTGTCGGTCAAACCTGCGCTGGCGCCGTTGGCGATGCGCTCCGCCTCGGTCGCCGCGGCGACGTGCGGCGCCAGTTGGTCGAGGAACGAGCGCATGTGATTTGCCAGTTGCACCGACTCAGGGCGGATGAAGCGTTGGTTGAGCTCGTTGAAATAGGCCTGCGCTTGCTCACCCTGGCGTTCGCCGCTGATGCTGCGCTGGATGTCGGCGGGTCCAGTGCGCTTTTGCTTATCCCAAGTTCTAATGTCGGTCGCGGACGATCGGGTGAAGGTGGTAACGCCTACGGACGGCGGCGATTCGGAGGGAGCGGCCGGTAAACTGACGGAATCGAGCGCCGTATTGAGCTCGTCGCGATAATTCTGTGCCAGCTTGTCGAGCTTGGCCAGCGCACGTTTGCATTCAGCGCAATCCTTCCACACCTTGTCGAAGTCGACTTCGACCACCCGAGCGCCATCGGCGAGGCCCTTGACGACGATAGGCTCGTCATCGGAAAGCCTGGGTTGCTGGGCAAAGGCTGGCTGAACCGACCCCGTCAGTATCAAAGCTGCAACAAGCACACGCATCGTCGACCCCTCTACAACGCCACACCGAGCTGGACCATTTGCGTCGGCCGCAACTGAATTGCGGATGAATGAGACTCCTGCGCTCCTCAGCCCTGGAGCGGTGTCTCGCGGCCCGTCGGCGAGCGCAATTTGGCGCGGCTGGAATCGAGCTGGATCATCAAATTCTCGATCGATGGCGCGACGAGAAAGCCGAAACTGAGGCCGTGATGCTTGCTTTCGAGCGCGTGGTGAAGGCGATGCGCCTGGACGATGCGCTTCATATAGGCCGACTTGGGGATGTAGCGGTGCTGCAAGCGGCGGTGGACGATGACGTCATGGAAGCCGAAATAGATGGCGCCATAGGTGGCGATGCCGATCCCGACCGCGGTTGCCCAGTTACCCCAACCAGCCTGCACCCCGCCATAGATCATCAGGATCGAGGGAATTGCAAAGATCGCGCCGTACAAATCGTTGAGCTCGAACCGGCCGTGCCGAACGCGGTGATGGCTTTCATGGAGGAACCAGCCCGGCCCGTGCATCACCCAACGATGCATGACATAGGCGAAGCCTTCCATCGCCGCGACGGTGAGGAGCCAGATGAGAATGAGCCAGAGCATAGGGCCTATGTAGGCTTGGGGGCTGGCCGACTCCAGTGCCCGCGCGTGTTAATGATTGCCCCGCGATGTAACCCGTGCCTAGTTTCAAACGTATCTCTGCCAAACGCCGAGGGAACTGACGCGATGGTAGCCCAAGCCGACCCTGCCCCGGATGCTGAGGCGGATCATCTCCCCGCGCGGGAGCCGAAGCCGAAGCCGGGCCCCGGCGACCTGGTCAAGCGACATCGGCTGTCGACCCGGTTGTGGCATTGGCTGAACCTGGTCACGCTGGGGGTGATGATGATGAGCGGGTTGATGATCTTCAACGCCCATCCGCGGCTCTACTGGGGGCAATATGGCGCCAACGCCGATCACGCTTGGTTCGAGATCGGATCGACCGCGAATACGGGCTTCATCGTCGCCGGGCCGTTGCGGATTGAAACGACCGGCGTTTTGGGACGCTGGTCTCAGGACGGGCAGGTCCAGCGCCGCGCCTTCCCGCACTGGATCACCATCCCGTCGCGCTACAATCTGGCCGATGCACGATTATGGCATCTGGCGTTCGCGTGGGTGCTGGGGCTGAGCCTGCTCCTCTACATGATTGCCAGCCTGTGGAACCGGCATTTCCAGCGCGACCTGACCATTTCGCGAGCCGAGATCCGGCCGTCGCACGTGTGGGGCGATATCAAGGACCATGCGCGCCTGCGGTTCCCCACCGGGGAGGCGGCTCTGCGCTACAATATCCTGCAAAAGTTGAGTTACGGACTGGTGCTGTTTCTGCTCCTGCCGCTGATCATCTTCACCGGTCTGGCCATGTCGCCGGCGATGGATTCGGGTTGGCCATGGCTGCTCGACATATTCGGGGGTCGGCAGTCGGCGCGGTCGCTGCACTTCATCGCGATGGTGGGGCTGGTCGTGTTTTTCGTCGTCCATGTCGCGATGGTGGTGCTGGCCGGGCCAATCAATGAAATGCGGTCGATGATAAGTGGCTGGTATCGGCTGCCGGGTAAGCGGGCCGAAGGCGAGGAGGTCGCACCATGAACCGCCGCGACTTGTTGTTGGTCGGGGGCGGCGGGCTGCTGCTCGGCGGCTGCGACCGGCTCAATGCCAACCCACGATTCCGCCGCATCCTGCAAGGCGCCGAGCCGCTTCACGATGCCAGCCAGCGGCTGATCGCGCCGGGCCTCGCCCGCGAATATCGCCGCGACCAAATGTCGCCGGTGTTTCGCACCAATGGCAACAGCCGGCCCGCCTCGGCCGACTGGGCGGCGCATGCGATGCGCAATTTTTCCGACTGGCGGCTGGTGGTCGACGGGCTGGTGGCGCGGCCGCTGATGCTGTCGCTCAG
>JBKJNP010000041.1:0-2722 GCA_046593565.1 Sphingomicrobium sp.
ACATCGCCATGTGGAGTGGGTATAAGCGGTCCTGCAGCTCAATCGCCTCAGCCCACCTCCCCTCGCGCATCGCTTCCTGGAACTGGCTGCACAATTTGGGTGCGACGTTGGCGGTGACCGAGATGCAGCCGACCCCGCCCATCGCACTGAAGCCCAACGCAGTCTCGTCATTGCCCGACAACTGGATGAATTCCTCTCCGCAAGCCAGCCGCTGGGCCGTGACACGGCCGAGATTGCCGGTGGCGTCCTTGACCCCGATGACGTTGGGCAGCCGCGACAGGCGCTCCATTGTCTCGACCGATATATCGGTGATGGTGCGCCCGGGAACGTTGTAGAGCATGATCGGAATATCGAGCTCCGCCACCGCTGAGAGGTGGAGATAGATGCCGTCCTGGTTGGGGCGATTGTAATAAGGCGGGACGTGGAGCGCGGCGTCGGCCCCCGCTTCCTTCGCGATGCGGGTTAGCTCAATCGCATGGGCGGTGTTGTTCGATCCGCAGCCTGCAATGACCGGTACGCGCCCCCTCGCCACCTCGACAGTCGCCGCGATCACCGCCCGATGTTCGTCGGTGGTAAGCGTCGCCGCCTCCCCCGTCGTCCCGCACGGCACCAGTGCATTCGAGCCTTCGTCGATCTGCCACTCGACGAAATCACGGAATAGCGCGAGATCGACTCGTCCTGCCGCAAATGGTGTCACCAGCGCGGGTATCGAACCGAAAAACATGCTTTTTCCTTAAGTTCGGCACTTGGGACCGATTAATTGGTTGGGGGAAAAGGAGATGCGTTCACCGACTGATAAGGACCGACTTGCGATGATGTCCAGCATGAGACGATTCGCCCTCCTGACGATCCTTGTGGCCGCGCCCGGCGGCTCGGCGCTGGCCCAAAGCCGGCCCGACCCCCTCGCCCCGGCTTACGCTCCCGCTTACGCGCCCACCTATGCCGCGCCGAGCGGGACGCAGGTCGAGATCAATTACGCCATCGCCGACTGGCGGCGGCTGCGTTCGAGCGACGGCTATGCCTTCGCCGACTATGCGCGCTTCCTCAACAACAACCCCGACTGGCCCGACGACAATCGCCTGCGCGGGGTGGCCGAGCGGCAGATGCGGCCGGGGGAATTTGGCCCGACCGTCATCGCCTTCTTCCGATCCGAGAAACCACGCAACGGCAATGGCCGCGCGCGGCTGGCCGAGGCGCTCGCCGCCGCCGGCCGCGCCGCCGAAGCCGCCGCAATGGCGCGCGAGGCCTGGGCATCGGGCGATCTTTCCACCGCCGACCAGGCCAGCATCGGCCCGCGCTACTGGGCCAGCCTGACCGCTGCCGACCATGACAAGCGCGCTGATGCCTTGTTGTTCGCGCGCAAGGCCGACGAGGCCGAGCGTGCCGCAGCCTATGGCACACCCGCCCGCCGCGCCGCCTTTGCCGCGCGGGTCGCGATGCAGCGCCGCTCGACCGATGCCGACGCGCTCTATCGGCTGGTCGACGCGCAGGCGTCGAGCGATGCCGGGCTGCTGGTCGACCGGATCCGCTTCTTGCGGCTCTACAACAACGAGAATGGCGCGCGCTGGATTGCTGCCCGGCCGCAGAATTTCCTCCATCGCCCGGCCGATCCGGCGCGCTACATTGAGACGATGCTGAGCCTTGCCACCGGCGCCTACAATGCGCGGCAATACCAGCAGGCCTATGACATCGGGCGGCAGGTCAACGGGGCATTCGCGCCCGGCACCGACATGACCGCCCAAAGCTATGCAATCCGCGACGATTACACCTCGCTTGTCTGGCTGTCCGGCCAGTCGGCGCTGTCGGGGATCAATCGCCCGGCGCTCGCCGTGCAGCAGTTCGTCAATTATTCGAAAGGCGGAAAGTCGCTCCAGGTGACCTCGAAGGGTCTCTACTGGGCTGGCCGAGCGGCGCTTTATGCCGGGCAGGCAGCGCAGGCGAACGGCTATTTCGCGCAGGCCTCCGCCTATCCCGAACTGTTCTACGGCCAGCTCGCGCTCGAACGGCTCGGGCGCGCGGTACCGGTGCCGGGCGCAGCGCCCGCTCCCAGCCCGGCCCAGCGCGCCGCCTTCCAACGCAACCGGCTGGCACAGGCGACACGGCTGCTCGGCCAGCAGGGTCGGCGCGAGGAGCAAACCTTGTTCGTCCGCGCGCTGGGCGAAAGCCTGACCAACGACGGCGATCGTGTGCTGGCGAGCGAATATGGGCAAGCGATCGGGCGGCAGGATCTTTCGGTTTGGACCGCGCGCGCTGCTCGCAACAATGGCTCGGCATTCTATTACCGCTCGGCCTTCCCAACCCATGCGTCGAGCGCGCCGTCGGGCAAATTGTGGTCGCTGGTGCATGGCATCACGCGGCAGGAATCCTCGTTTGACCGTAGCGCGATGAGCCGCGTCGGCGCGCGCGGCCTGATGCAATTGATGCCCGGCACCGCGCGCGAGGAATCGGGCAAGGTCGGGGTCGGATACGATCTAGGCCGGCTGACCAGCGATCCATCCTACAATGTCATGCTCGGCAGCAGTTATTTCCGGCGGATGGTCGGCCAGTGGGACGGCAATTATGTGCTCGCCGTCGCCTCCTACAACGCCGGTGCCGGCAATGTCCGCAAGTGGGTCCGCGCCTATGGCGATCCGCGCAGTCCGGGGGTCGATACACTGCGCTGGATCGAGCAGATTCCGTTCGCCGAAACCAAGGGCTATGTGCAGCGGGTGATGGAAAATAC
>JBKJNP010000048.1:0-3200 GCA_046593565.1 Sphingomicrobium sp.
TGCCAGACGCAGGCCCCCGGTTTCAACTTCGCCGGGTTTAGCCAGAACAACACCCAGGTACAGGCGTGTGCCTTCGGCAACACGGCGTTGTCCGAGGAAACCGCCAGCACCTACACGATCGGTGCGGTCTTGACTCCAAACCTCGGTCTGGGCCGTTTCTCGGCAACGATCGATTACTACAACATCAAGATCAAGGACGTCATCAGCGTCCAGGGTGCGCAATTCTACATCAATGCGTGCTTCAACGGCGATCCGGGAGCTTGCGCCCGTATCGATCGTAACCTGACCACGGGCCAGATCGATTCGGTCGACACGGCGATCGAGAACGACGATACCCCGTTCAAGACCAGCGGTATCGATGGCTCGCTCAACTGGGTCGTTCCGTTCGCTGATCTGGGGATCAACATCCCGGGCCGTCTGCGGGTCCAGGAGCTGATCTCGTGGCTCAACCATCTCGACTTCGGCGGCGGCGAATCGGCCGGCGTTGGCTTCGGCGGCATCGGCGGCACCTTCCCAGAGTTCAAGTCGACTCTGACGGTGGCCTACGACAGCCCGGGCTTCACCGCCCAAGTGCGGTGGAACTGGCAGTCGGATGTCGATGACGGTGCGTTCGGTTGCGGCAACAGCTGCGCCCCGGACGTTCCCGGCCTGAGCTACTTCGATCTGTCGCTTCGCAAGAAGATTGGTGACAATTTCGAGCTGACCGGCATCGTTCAGAACATGTTTAACCAGAAGGCCAGGAAGACTGTCGGCGGCTACTTCGCCGAAGGCGGCACCGACGTGGCTTACTTCAACCCGATCATCCTGGGCCGTGGCTTCACGATCCAGGCCAAGGTGAAGATGTAGTCTTCATCGAATATTGATCCGACTATTGGCGGCGGGAGAGCAATCTCCCGCCGCTTTTTCATGCCTCGCGGCGACGCGACGTCAGACGGTCCGCGGACAGCGCGGCGAGGCCGGATATCATTTGGTTATGCGCGGTTAGCGCGGGTGGAAATCGAAAGCGGCGGTGAGACGGTCGCCGGTCCCGGCCCCAAACGGGATTGTGCCGTGCCACAAGTAAGATGGGAAAAGGACCAATCGGCCTGGCCGGGGTTCGACCACCCGCCGCGCGTCGAGGTCGAGATTGAACATCGCCGGCGGCCGCCCGAATTCGATCCAGCCCTCGTGATTCCGCCGCGCGGCCTCGTCGCTCACCGGCAGGCGGGCATAATAAGCCGAGCTCATCCACCCATGGCCATGGAAATGGGGCACATGATGCCCGCCGCCGCCGCGCAGCCGCACCGACCAGCTGCCCGAAAAGCCAAGCCTGGTCGATTTTCGAGTCAGGAACGGATGGTCCGGATCGTCGGGAAGTCTGCCGACAGCCGCTGTCGCCGCATCCATCACCGCCTGCCTGAAGCGCTGGATGACCGGATCGGGAAGGTCGAACAGGGCACCGCTGGTCTGCGTGCCGTCGCGCAATGACTGGTCACCCGGCGCATCGAGCGCCTGGTGTAGCGGATCGAGCGCCAGACACACTAAACTCGCGAATTCATCAGCCGGCATATTGTCTGGTGAGGGCACGTCTGTGACCATCACCAGCCTTTGATAATCGCACAGCCATGCCTCGCGCGGGTCGTCCAGCACGCGCCAGGCGAGCCCGAGCAATGACCAGCCAATCTGGTTGCCGGGGGAGTTACGTTGATAGGACTCGGCCAACTCCGCCGCCAGCGCGGGGCGACCGGCCCTCAGCGCTAGCTGGGCTCGAGCGACCATCGACATGGCATTGTCGCCGACCGCTGGTGGCAGACGGTCGAATGCCTCGAGCGACCTGGCCGCGTCGCCGATGATCCCCGCAGCGAATTCGGTGGTCGCAATCAAAGCGGGATCGTCGGGGAAGGACATCAGCCCCTCGCGCCCCGCTTCTTCCGCCTCGGCGTGACGTTGGTGAGCGGTCAGCGCGGTGACCCAGTCGGTCCAGGCGCGAGGATCATTGGCCCGCCGCGCCCACCCGGCATAATGGTCGAACGCGCCCTCGCCATGGCGATATTCGACTTCGAGCCTGGTCAGCCCCCTGCGGGAGGAGTCGTGGGTCGGATCATCGTGCAAGGCCCGCTGGTAAAGGTCGGCCGCCTGGTCGACGTGGCCCGCCTCAAGTGCCGCCGCCGCCCAGTTTGACAGGAAATGCGCGCCGCTCATCCCATGTTGACCGGCCTTGGCAAAAGCCTCGCAGGCCTCGTCGAAACGGCTCGCCGCGCGCAGGGTAACGGCCTGGTTGTGCCGGGTCAGTGCGCGGTTCGGGTCAGCGGCGATGGCCAAATCGAATCCCGCCAAAGCCTCGTCGAGTTGCCCGACATTCTTGAGTGCCATCGCCCTGGTGGCGAGCAGCCGGGCATGGCCGGGGAAGCGGGCCAGCCCTTCGGTGGCGGCGGCCACCGCCAGTTCATGCTGGCCGGCATTGGCGGCGCTTACCGCGCGGTTGAGGTGGGCATCGGCGGCGTGCGGGTGGAGCGCGATCAGTCGAGTCCACAGCACCACGGATTCGTCATGGCGACCGGCCTTGCCGAGCATGTCGGCGAGCGCGCCGATTATCTCGGGCGGTTCGCGTTCGATGGTCATGATCCGCCTGAGCGCGTCGGCCGCCTCGTCGATCCGCCCAATGCCCTCTGCGATCATGGCGTAAAGCCGCAATGCCTGACCGTGGCCGTCGATCGCCGGCCTGAGTGGAGCGATCGCGGTCCAGGCCTCCGCACCCCGCCGTGCCTGGAACAGGCCCTGCGCGCGCTGCAATTGCATCTGGACGTCGGCGGAATTGATCATGATGAGGCGGCCCTACACCGCCGCAGCCTCAATTGTTGAGTCGCTCGATGCGGAATCCGGGCTGGCCCTCGACGCTGCCGAAGAAACTGCCCAATGCCGCCCGCCGGATACGAATCTTGGCACCGACCTTGGGCCGGTCGAGATAGGCACCGTCGGTCTGCCGCCACACGGCACCATCCTTGAGCGTGAAAATATAGCCCTTTTGCCCTTCGCGGAAACTGGCGATTGTGGTCTCGATCCGGTCGACTTCGTCCGCCATATCCTCGTCGCCGAAGATCTTGATCTTGGGCAGAGAGAAGCCGAACAGGCCGCGCCGCGCCTCGCGCATCGCCTCCTTGTCGGCGACGTACAGATCCTTGCTTTGCTGGGCCGCGGCGAGGGCGCCGACGCTGCGGTCG
>JBKJNP010000176.1:0-2839 GCA_046593565.1 Sphingomicrobium sp.
GCGGATCGTCGGCAAATGCCAGGAATTGCCCGGCCAGATGCTGTTCCAGTACCTCAATGGCGGCGGCGAGCCGCAGCCGATCAGCAGCAGCGACGTCAACGATTACATCGGCGAGGCGTCGGGCGGCGAGTTCACTGCCAAGAATTTCCGCACCTGGGGGGCGAGCGTGATCGCGTTCGAGCAATTGCTGGCCAAGGAGGAAGAAGCGCGGATCAGCGTCAAGACGGTGATCGAGCCGGTCGCCGAGGCGCTCGGCAATACGGTGGCGATGAGCCGCAAGAGCTACGTCCACCCGGCTCTGCTAGACGCGGTCAAGGAGCGCCCGCGCGATCCCCTCAAAGGCATGAAGCGCCCTCGCGCACGAAGGCGGCTATCGAGCGCCGAGACGGCGTTCCTCAAGTTCCTGAACAAGAAGCCGCGCAAATCGAAGGCGTAGCCCAGGGTTGATCCCCGGCCCCTCGTCCGCCATTGCCCCGGCGATGTTCAAACAGGCCGTCCCGACCCAGTCCGTCATCGACTGGACGATCCTCAATCGCGACCAATTGCTGATTGGCGGCCTGGTTGCGCTCGGCCTGGTCGGCTTGATGCTGGCGCTCAGAGCGTTCGGCCAACGGATGATCGCCAGCGAGAGCGCAGCCGAGCATATCGGCTGGAAGAGCGTCATCGGCCGGGTGCTGGCGCGTACCACGATCGCCTTCATGGTGGTCGTCGCGATCGACCTGGTTGCGACCTATGCAGCACCGCCGCCGCGCGCCCAGCGGCTGGTCGATATCTTCTTCATCATCGCCTTCGCGCTGCAGGGCGCGATCTGGGCGCGCGAGCTGATCCTGGCGATGATCGCGCGGAAAGTCGGCGACGATCCGGGTGCGACCACGCTCGGCAATGCCATGTCGCTGATCCGAATCCTGGTCAGCGTCGCCCTGTTCGCGCTGGCGATTGTCGTCATCCTCGACAATCTCGGCGTCAACGTCACCGCCTTGGTCGCCGGCCTCGGCATTGGCGGCATTGCCATCGGCCTCGCCGCGCAGGGCATCTTTTCCGATTTGTTCGCCGCGCTCGCGATCGTGTTCGACCGGCCGTTCCGCCGCGGCGACACGATCCGCTTCGACAAGACCGTCGGCAAGGTCGAGCGGATCGGGCTCAAGACCACCCGCATGCGTGCCTTGTCGGGCGAGCAGGTGATCATGGCCAATACCAAATTGCTCGAGCGCGAGATCCACAATCTCGCCGACGGCCGCTCGCGCCGAACGACCCTGACCTTCGGCCTGTCCTACTCCACTTCGCCCGAGGTGCTGGCGCGAATCCCCGACATTGCGAAAGAAGCGGTGGAGCTGTGCAAGGGCTGCAAGTTCGTGCGGCTCGCGATGACCGGCTTCATGCCGTCGAGCATCGATCATGAATTGATCTTCGAGAACCGGACACTCGATGCCGATCGCCTCGCCGCCGACCGTTCGGCAATCATGCTCGCGCTAATCACCAGTTTCGCGAAGGAGCGGATCGAGTTCGCCCTTCCCGCCCAGATCGCCTTCACCGCCGCGCCCGATGGCTCGCTGGTGATGCCCTATGCCGACGAGCCGGCCGCCCCGCCGACGCGCTAGCTCATTCGCGGCGAAGGCCGTCTTCGACCGGCGGTTCGTCCGCCGGCGCGTCGGGCTGGGGCTCTTCTTCCCACTGCTCAATCTCTTCCTCCTTGCGGAGGCCAAGCTTGCGCGCGATCCATTTCCAGCTCGCCGCCAGTCCGATCAGGATGAAGACGAAGCCCTTCTTCAGGAAAATCAGCAGCAGGCCGAGAATCCCGATCTTCTTGGCGATGGCCACGCCGACGCCCCCGGCAACCAGTCCGGCAAGCCCGTAATCGGCCAACTTGTCGGTCTTGGGGTTAAAGTCGGCATAGGTTTGGCCGGGCAGAAATTCGACTGTCTTGCCAAGCTTTTCCGCAGCGGTTCGAACGGCGCCCAAATTAGCCATCGTATCGACCATGTTGAGGCTCAGCGTTCCCTCACGTCCGAGCGTACGAACGTCGTAATTGAGCGTGTTCCGGGGCTCGCCGTCAAACTTGATGTTACGCGCCCAGATCAGTGTCCGCGCAGTCTTGTCGTAGGTCGGTGCCTGGGCCCAACCAACCGTCACGCCGCCCGGATATCCCGCCTCGCGCGCCGCCTTGTTCGATTCTTCCTCGCCCGATTTGAGGTCGCTAAGGACTGAATCATAATCTTCGCTCGCCGCTTCCTTGTCGTCGATGTGGCCGGTGTCGTCATATTGGACGACCGCCGCCCACGTCTCGTCGGTGAAGGTCTTGCCCTTGGGCATTACCATCCCGAGCACGTTGCCGAGCGCATCGGGCGGATTGCCCCAACCTTCGTTGAGGACCCGCTTGGCCTCGGCCACGGGAAGGAAATAATAAGCGTCGCCAAGGTTGAGCCGAGCCTTAGCCCCGGGGATCGCCACCTGCCCATATTGCGGATGCAGGCTCGCCTGCAGCGCCTCCATCGCGCGCTGGCGTTTGGCGACCAGCGCCTGTTCGCTGGCCGGCGAAGCCGATGCGGCGGGTTGGGTGGCGGAAAGCGCGGTCGTCGACGACAACAGCAAGGCGGCAAGCAGCAGGTTACGGTTACGCATCAACATTCCCCCCGGAAGATATCCACGATCATTCCCGACACGTCGGCTCGAGTCAAACCGACCAACCCCGCAGGTTCAAAAGTCGGCATGCCGTAGCGTCGCGCCGGTGGGGCTTGTCAGGGGGTTTGCGGGACGCCTAGACCGCTTGCCGATGCCCATCGCCAGCCTCGACGATATCCGCGCTTCAGTCGGCCAGATCATCGGCTCGTCCGACTGGATC
>JBKJNP010000143.1:0-3917 GCA_046593565.1 Sphingomicrobium sp.
CCATGAAATCCACTCGGCCGCGCAAGCTGTCCAGCCGTTCGACCAAGGTGTAACGCACCATCGGATCGAGAAGCAGCGGCCGACTAAGCATCTGAAGCGCCGTAAAATCCTCGGTACTCCGAAACGAATTGTCCTGGACGGTCGAGGCCTGCATGTAATGATCGTTGAGCTCGCCGCGAAGCGCGGGATCGAAACGTGGCGCCACGCCGTCGGAAATTGCCGCCCGCCATGCCCCATCAGCATAGTCTTTTGAAGGCATTCTGAGGACATAGCGGGTGATGGCCTGGTCAGAATAAAGTGGTGCTGGGTCGAGCCGGTTGCCGCTCCCTTCGATCCGCTTCTGCAATGAATCTATCTGGGAGATAACGCAGGGCAAAACGACGCGCCATTCGACCGACCAGCTGTAATGCTTCGCCAACTCATCGCGGATGGCCGCTTGCGACTGACCGACCTTCGCCCGCCAGCTCCGCTCCTCGGCCCATTGCTGCGCGGCGAGCGCGATCAGCACGCCTGACGTGACGATCGCCAACTCCCACACCACCGCTCGCCAGCCATGCGGCGGGTTGAGTTTCAACATCCGGAACATCGGCAATCCCCCCGCCGCCAGGCGCCCACCCTAACCGCTCGTCCCGAGCCCGTCGACTTCGCTCTGGATAAACTGCTTCGAGGGACGCGCTTGTCGACGCGCGACACTGCACCCCATATACTGGCGATGATCCCTTTATCCGTCCTCGACCTCGCCCCGATCGCCGAAGGCAGCGATGCCGGGATTGCGCTCAACAATGCCCGCGACCTTGCCCGGGCCGCCGAGCGCCTTGGTTACCGCCGCTTCTGGATGGCCGAGCATCATTCGATGCCGGGGATCGCCAGCGCGGCGACCGCAGTGGCGCTGGCTTATGTCGCGGGCGGGACCAGTAATATCCGTGTCGGCGCGGGCGGGATCATGCTTCCCAATCATTCGCCGCTGCAGGTGGCCGAGCAGTTCGGGACGCTCGCCGCGCTGTTTCCCGGGCGGATCGACCTCGGGCTCGGCCGTGCGCCGGGCACCGATCAGGCGGCGGCCTATGCCATGCGCCGCAATCTTAGCGCCGACGTCGGTCAATTCCCGCGCGATGTGGTCGAGCTGCAATCATACTTCCGCCCCGCCGAGCCAGGCCAAAGGGTCATCGCGGTCCCCGGCGAGGGGCTGGAGGTTCCGCTGTGGATCCTCGGATCGAGCACCTTCGGGGCGGAGCTCGCGGCCGAGCTTGGGCTGCCTTACGCCTTCGCCTCGCACTTCGCGCCGCAGCAGATGATGGACGCGATTGCGCTCTATCGGACGCGGTTCAAGCCCTCGGCCCAGCTCGCCGCGCCTTATGTCATGCTCGGCTTCAACGTTTTCGCCGCCGATAGCGACGAGGAAGGCGAATTGCTTGCGACTTCGCTGATGCAGGCGTTCGTCGCGCTTCGGTCGGGCAATCCGGGCAAGCTCAAGCCTCCGCTGGCCGACTATGCCGACAGCCTGCCGCTCGAATTTCGCGCCATGCTGCGGTCCCTTTTGTCGAGTTCGGCGATCGGTAACCCCGCGACGGTCAGGGCCGCGACCGAGGCATTCGTCGAGCGAACCGGCGCCGACGAATTGATGATCACCAGCCAAATCTTCGACCACCAAGCGCGGGTCCGCTCGTTCGAGTTGCTTGCCGGGGCCTTCGCCTAGCTGGACCCTCCGGATGGTTTGACGCATTGGGCGATGCAGCAAAACTTGGGATCGAAGGCGACAATGGCGGACGAACAACTTCAACCGATCGTCGCTTTGGGCCACAATTGTTGGCGGATTGCGCGCGCCAGCGAGGCGAGCGTGATCGTCGATGCGGCTGATTATTATCGCCACATCCGCGCCGCCATGCTCGCCGCGCAGAAGCGCATCTTCATCGTCGGGTGGGATTTCGACACCCGCATCGCGCTCGATCCCGACGAAAACGGCCAGGGCGAAACGCTCGGCCGCTTCTTCCTCAACCTCGCCCGCGATAAACCCACGCGAGAGATCGACATCCTCAAGTGGAATTTCGGCGCGCTCAAGCAGTTCACCCACCCTTCCGCGGTGGTGTGGCTGGCACGCTGGTGGCGGACCAAGGCGATCGATTTCCGCTTCGATTCGTCGCACCCGCCGGGGTGCAGCCACCATCAGAAGATCGTGGTGATCGACGACAATCTCGCGGCGTGCGGCGGGATCGATATTAGCTCGTCGCGCTGGGACACGTCCGAGCATAAGGACAATGACCCGCGCCGCACCGGCCCCGACGGCAAGCCCTATATGCCGTGGCATGACGCGACGATGATGATGCGCGGCGATGTGGCGGCGCAACTGGCCGAACTGGGCCGCGAACGCTGGTCGACCGCGACCAAGGCCAAGTTGAAGCCGATTGATCAATGCGACGATGATTGGCCGAAAGATCTACCGGTGATGTTCCGCGACGTCGATATCGCTATCGCCCGCACCCGCGCGGCGTATGACGACCTTCCCGAAGTGCGCGAGATCGAGACGCTGTACATCGACATGATCTGCGCCGCGAAGCGCTTCATCTATTTCGAGAATCAATATTTCACGAGCGGCAAGATCGGCGCTGCCATCGCCGCGCGGATGGCCGAGGACGACCCGCCCGAGATCGTCATGGTCATGCCGCGCTCCGCCGACGGCTGGCTTGAGCAGAAAGCGATGGACGGGGCGCGATTGAAACTGATCAAGGCGATCGGCGACAAGGACAAAAGCAACCGCTTTCGCGTCTATATCCCGGTGACCAAACAGCGCGACGATATTTACGTCCACGCCAAGGTGTCGATCGTCGACGACCGTCTATTGCGCGTCGGCTCGTCAAACATGAACAACCGCAGCCAGGGCCTCGATAGCGAGTGCGACGTGATCATCGACGCCGCGCTCGACGCCAACAGGGATACGCCGCCCCCAATGACCGCGCTTCGCCACCGCTTGCTGGCCGAACATCTCGATGTGACTCCCGAGGAATTTGCCGCGGCGGAGAAGAAGCACGGGTCGATGGCCAAGGCGATCGAGGCATTGCTGACCCCGGGCAAATCGCTCGAACTGCTGTCGATGGAGGGGCTGAGCGAGGCCGAGGAATTCATTGCCTCGAACGAATTGCTCGACCCCGAAAGCCCCGACGCCATGCTCGATCCGATCGCCAAGCGCGGGCTGGCGCAAAGCTGGGCCAAGGGCCGCGCTGCGGTCGGGCGGCGTTTGGGGCGCAAGTGAAAGTCGATGACACCGTTCCGGACAGCGAGCGCCGCGGGCTGATCGGGGCGCTTCCTGCGCCGCTGCGTCCTTACGCCAGCCTGATGCGGATCGACCGGCCGATCGGGACGTGGTTGCTGTTCTGGCCTTGCGCGTGGGGCGTGGCGCTGGCGGGCGGGCGTTCGTGGGGACTCTATGCGGCGCTGGCCCTGGGCGCCTTCGTGATGCGCTCGGCGGGCTGCGTTTATAACGACATCGTCGACCGCGACCTCGACTGGCAAGTTGAGCGGACCAAGTTCCGCCCGCTCGCCAGCGGCCGCGTGTCGCTTCGGGCTGCCTGGGCGCTGGCGATCGCCCTCAGCCTGATCGGGCTCATCGTGCTGCTCGACCTCAAGCCCGTGGCGCAGATCGTCGCGCTCGCCAGCCTGGCGCTGGTCGCGGCTTACCCCTTCATGAAGCGCCTCACCTGGTGGCCGCAGGCGTGGCTCGGGCTGGTGTTCAGCTGGGGGGGGCTCGTCGGCTGGACAGCCGTAACAGGAACGCTCGGCTGGCCGGCGATCCTGCTTTGGGCGGGCAGTGTGATGTGGGTGATCGGCTACGACACGCTGTATGCGATCCAGGATATCGAGGACGATGCGCTCGTCGGGGTCAAATCGTCGGCGCGGCGGATGGGTGGCAATGTCCGGCTCGG
>JBKJNP010000136.1:0-6719 GCA_046593565.1 Sphingomicrobium sp.
CCCGCGAGCCGCTCGCTGATCCGCATCACGCTCCCGTCCGAATATCAAGACCGCCAACCGGTCAAGGATCTGGTCGAGCGGCTAATGGGCAAGAACCCCGAACACCGCTTCAACTTCATCCAGGCCAATGCGGCGAACCTGTCGGAAGATGAAATCGACGCTTAGCCTTTCATCTCCGGGCCGAGGATTGGTTTGCAAAAGGCGGGATCGAGCGGGGGCCAGTTGGGGTCCGCCTTTGGCGCGATCTCCATCTTCCGCGCGCTTTCCAGCAAACCCGGCAGGTTCCACGTCATCCGGCCATCGCGGAACCGCGCCCTCGTGATGAGGCCGCGCAGCCGCATGAGATCCTCGTGGCGCAGTTCCATCGCGCCGTCGAACTCGGACAGCGCCAGCCACGCCGCCCGTTCGTCAAGCCGATGCGTCTCATTGTTTGCGGCATCATCGTAGACCTCGCCATAGTCGAGCCGCATCTGCATCGGCATATGCGCCATAAGGCTTGAGTCGCGGCTGCCCCAGACACTGCTCTTGAGACTGAGCGAAACCGGGTGGCCGATCGGCGCCGTAAGCGCGCGAAGTCGGCCGATGCGTCCGCTTTCGAGCCATGATTCCAGTTCATCGAGTCGTCGCGTGACACAAGCACTCTGCACGCCGCGCAGTTGGTAGGTGGCCAGATTGGTCGCCACTTCCGCATCCACCGATTGCCGGAAATCCGCGACCTCACGGTTCCACCGCCTGTTGTCGACCAATTCCTGCGCACCAAGCGCAATCAGCACGCCAATGACGATGATCCCGACCTCGCCCGCGATCCTGCGCAAGCCGGCCGAGGCCGAAAGATCGAATAGCATCACGCCTTTACCTTCGTTCGAGCCGACTCAGCGGCGAAAGATGATCAGCCCGAGGATCAGCCCGAGCATCAACAAAAAGACTATTCGCCGACCGTTCATGACACCGGCACCCCCATCCGAACCTTGCTGCCGTCTGGCATCACGCAAATCTTCGCTTTCTTTAGTTCGGCGTCCGCACCCTCCTCCAGGACGAGCTTGAGCGGCTTTGCCCCTTCCAGCCATTGCCCGGCGCCGAGCTTGAGCATCGCGCTCATCGAGCGCAGATTGGCGACATCGCGGGCCAGCCGGTCGCGCGATACGTCGGTCAGGTCGGAGTGGTGCTCCAGCGTCCTGAGGTTGGTCTCCGCCTCATAGCTTTTCACGTTGAGGTCGCCCAAGGCGGCGGTGAAACTGAACAAATTGGCATAGGCGTTGCGCGTTTCGGGCGTCATGTGTGCCACCGAACCAGACGAGATCGCCGCATCCCACGTCGACGTGCTCCACAGGCGCAGGCTGCCGATTCTGATTCGCAATTTCTCCGCTGGCCTGGTCCCCGCGATGACCTCGTCGAGGAAGTCGAGTTGGCGCGCGATGCAATCGGCGTTCGCGATCCGCTCGAGGCTGGCAAATTTCGATTCGACCAATTGGCTGTCAAGGCTGGCCCGCGCGTCTGCCACCTGGGCCCGCCAATAGCGGTCCTCGACCACCTGCTGCGCCCCCAATGCAATCAGCACGCCGACGACGATGATCCCGACCTCGCCGGCAAACTGCCGCCAGCCATTCAGCGGTTTCGGAATTCGAAGTTGCATTGCTCACTCCCCCACCGCCACGCTAGCACGAGTGTCCAGGCAAGCAATGGATCTCGCCCGAACGGCATTAGCTGGGCATCGACAACCTCGTCCTGACCTTCAAGAATGGCGGCGGCTCGCTCGTTCTTCTCGGGATGTCGGATCCCGGAGTGATCGATCTCTGAAGTTAATTCTTGCTGCTCGAATCGCGACTTGCGGCGGGCGCGATGGCATATTGTGGCGCAGTAACACGCCCAACTGGACTATGTTTTGGTCTAAGAGCGTTGACCACGAACCGCTGCTGCTTCAACCTCATCGAGGCCAACTCCGCGAGGCTATCGGAAGATGAATTCGATGCCTGACGAAAAGCCGCTAATCGAACTGTCACCGGACATCGACATTGCCGCCGCGACCGCGGCCTTCGCCCGCACCGGCCGCGTCCGGATCGCCCCAATCCTGACCGACACGTCCGCCCGCCGTCTACGCGATTTACTCCAACGCTCGACCTCATGGGGACTGGTGTGGCGCGCAGGCGGAACCGCCCCCGAGCTAATCCGGGCCGACGCCCTCGGCGCGGTAACGGCGGATCGGGCGCGGACGATCCAGGATCAATTGCGGGTGTCGATGGCTGGCGGCGACTATGCTTATTGTTATTCAACCTATCCGTTGGTCCAGGCGTTGCTCGAACGATGGTCGCCGGATGGCGCACACGAGCAATTGCTGGCGGATCTCAACCAGCCGGCGATGCTCGACCTGATCCGCGCGGTCACTGCCATCCCCGATCTGGTCAAGGCCGACGGCCAGGCCACCCTCTATCGCCCGGGTCACTTCCTCGCTCGCCATGACGACAGCGAACCCGCCAAGGGCCGCCGCGTCGCCTATGTCCTCAACCTGTGCGGCGATCCCGACGGTGCGCCGTGGCGACCCGAATGGGGCGGGATGCTCCAATTCTTGACCGACGCCGGCGCGCCGGACGAGACGTTGCTACCCCGCTTCAACGCCTTAAACCTGTTCCGCGTCCCCCAGCCCCACCACGTCACCAGCGTCGCCAGCTTCGCACCCTTGACCCGCTTCGCCGTCACCGGCTGGTTCCGCGACCGCTGAGGTCGGCGTCTAGCGGACCGACGCCGGCCGCTCGCCCATCACCGGCCTGACAAACCCGATATCGAGCGGGATAGCTTCGACGCAAGCTCCGCGATAGCCAAGCTGGCGATCAAGCAAGTCTTGCCGTGAGGCGCGAATGGCTGCCGGGTCGAACGGCAGGTCGAGCTTGCCAATATCGTCGATCAAATCCTTGGCCTTGAAGACCAGCGAAGCGTTCAGTCCATCGAGGGCATAAATTCGCTGCAGGAGATGCGTCCTGTCACCGGGATCGAGCCTCATGTCGCGGGCGAGCGGGCCGAGTGCCACGGCCATTTCCTGTTCTTGGATCTGAATTGAATCGACACTGCGGGCATTGGCGTAGATCGCCGCAATGTCCGCGGATTCATCCGCCTTCAGATGCCCGAGCGTTTGATCGCTCCGGACGCTGACCCAGATGCTATCGACCAGATCGCGTTGCGGCGGCCGGTAGGCAATCGGAAGCGCGTTCGACATGAAGCGGCGAGGATTGATGAAATATTCCGGCTCGGCTTTCCATTCGGGGCCGCTTTTCTCCAGGCGTTCTGCGAGGAAAGCGAGACGATCCAGCAGGCAGCGCTGGACGATCAAACGCTCGTAATGCAGGGCACTGATGTTGGTGATTTCCCGCGCCAGCGCGACACGCGCCTCGCCGGTGCGCTGGCGCCATTGCCACCCCTCGATGACCTGCTGCGCCCCGAGCGCGATCAGCACGCCGAGCACGATGATCCCGACTTCGCCCAAGAAGGTACGCCACCCGTTGATCGGCTTGAACGCGGGGATCTTCATTGCGTGCCCCTCCCCTCGGATGGCGGCAAGATCGGCTTGCACAGGTTAGAATCATAGGCAGCCGGGACCGGTGCAGGTTTGGGATACAGGCCGAGCGCGTTCGCGCGATTCATGAATCGCCCGGAATTGTCGTCGATCCGATGATCGCGCAGCCGCGCTCGGAATATCAATCCTTGCAGCCGGATTTGATCCTGATGATCGAGGAACGTCGCGCCGTTGAAGCTGGCGAGTTGGATCCAGGCATCCCGTTCGTCGAGGCGATGGACTTCGTTATTGGCAAATTCGCTGTACAGAAAACTATACTCGAGCTTCTCGTGGCGGGGCATATGGGCAAAGGTTTCGGGGTCGCGACTGTCCCACACGTTGGTCCTGATGACGTGGGAGGTGGTCATTCCGATCGGGCCGAGAAGCCTCTCCCCCCGCCCGTCGCGCCAGCCGTCGAGCCAGCGTTGCAGTTCGTTCAGCTGCGCGGTGATGCAAGGCTTCTGCTTGGCCCGATAGGTATAGGTACCGAGGTCCAGATTCATTTCCTCGCGGACAGCATCGCGAAATCCGGCGACTTCCTTGCGCCATTGCCACGCCTCGACGATTTGCTGCGCGCCCAAGGCGATCAGCACGCCGAGCACAATGATGCCGACCTCGCCCCAAAAGGTGCGCCAGCCCTTGATCGGCGTCGGAACGGTGAATCTCATCCTGGAGCTCCCTAGAACGGCAACGGGGTCTGTTGCCCGGTCATCGCATTGGCCTGGGCGGGCGGCGTGTCGATTGGCGCGCAAATTGACGGCGTGTAGCGCCCGCTCTTCCAGATCGTCTTGGCATAGTCTTTGAACCGTTCTTGATCGGGCCGGAATCCGAACTCGGCCGCGCGGGGCAGGCTTTGCCGGATCAGAAGTCGTGCCTGGTAATCCAGCGCCGCGGCCCTCTGCAGCGCGATACGGATCGCCGTCCTGTCGGTCGATGACAGGCCCGCAGCACCGTCCTGCAGCATTCGCAGGGTCGGCCACACAATGCTCTCATCATCTTGGATTGCCTGGAATTTCCTGAGGCTGGTTACGACTGTCCCGACCCGATACTGCTCTTCGCGGGTCAGGAGCGCCATGTTGCCGGCGTCGATCGCCGCCTCGTATCGCGGGATCTCGACTTCCAGCGAAGGCGCTTGCGCTACCCACAAGGGTGTCTCGAAGTTTCCCGTCCTGCCCCATGTGTCTACCAGCGCGTGGAGAGCGCCGAGGCGGCCCAAAATGCAATGCTCAGCTGTCGCCCGCAGGCTGATGTTGAGCAAATTCTGGTTGATTTCCTCGGCGATGGCGGTGCGCGTCTGTTCCGCCACGCGGCGATCGCGCGCCCGCTCCACCAGTTGCTGCGCCCCCAGCGCAACCAGCACGCCGAGTGTCACGATCAGCAATTCCCACATCACCGCGTGCCAACCATGCGGCGGTTTGAGCCGCAACATTCTGAACATTGCCAATGCCCCACTGCCCCGGGGCGCAGCTTAGTCGCCCCCGAAACGAAGTCCATCCTCGCCGTTGCCCCTTCCCCTTGGGGAGGAGCGAGGCAAATTCTCCGCCGTCTTCAGTTCGCCGCATTTCCCTGCTAGGCGCGCCGCCATGCTCAATATCAACGGAATCACGGTGCGCCTTGGCGGGCGTCTCATCCTCGACCGCGCCACCGCCGCGATTCCGCCCGGCGCGCGGGTCGGGCTGATCGGGCGCAACGGCGCCGGCAAGTCGACCCTGATGAAGGTGATCATCGGCCAGATCGAGGCCTGTGACGGCACGATCGACATGCCGCGCAAGACCAAGCTCGGCTACATCGCGCAGGATGCCCCCTCGGGCACCGCTACCCCGTTCGAGACCGTGCTCGCCGCCGATACCGAGCGTGACGCGCTGCTGATCGAAGCCGAAACCTGCACCGATCACGACCGTCTCGGTCATGTCTACGACCGTTTGTTGGCGATCGACGCCTACGCCGCCGACGCCCGCGCCGCGCGGATCCTGCTCGGGCTTGGCTTCGACGAGGAAATGCAGGCCCAGCCGCTCGACAGTTTCTCGGGCGGGTGGAAGATGCGCGTCGCGCTCGCCGCTTTATTGTTCTCCGAGCCCGACGTGCTGCTGCTCGACGAGCCGTCGAACCATCTCGATCTCGAAGCGACCCTGTGGCTCGAGAATTTCCTCAAGAATTACACCGGCACGTTGATCGTCATCAGCCACGAGCGCGACCTGCTCAACAATGTCGTCGACACCATCCTCCACCTCTCGGGCGGCAAGATCGCGCTTTATTCGGGCAATTACGACGGGTTCGAGCGGCAGCGCGCCGAGCGCATCGCCCAGATCGCCGCCGCCCAGGCGTCGCAGAATGCCCAGCGCGCCCGGCTGCAGGATTATGTCGCCCGCAACAGCGCCCGCGCCTCGACCGCCAAGCAGGCGCAGTCCCGCGCGAAAATGCTCGCCAAGATGCAGCCGATCGCGGCCTTGGCCGACGATCCCAGCCTGGCCTTCGACTTCCCCTCGCCGACCGAACTTCGCCCGCCGCTCATCACGCTCGACATGGCCGCGGTCGGCTACACCGCCGACACCCCGATCCTCAGTCGCCTCAATTTGCGCATCGACCCCGATGATCGCGTCGCGCTGCTCGGCCGCAACGGCAACGGCAAGACCACGCTCGCCCGCCTGCTCGCCGCCCAGCTTCCCGCCATGCACGGTGAAATCCACGCCTCGAGCAAGATGAAGGTCGGATACTTCACCCAATATCAGGTCGAGGAATTGTCGGGCGACGACACGCCGCTCGAGCATATGACCCGCGCCATGAAGGGCAAGACCCCCGCCGCGGCCCGTGCCCAACTCGGCCGCTTCGGCTTCTCGGGCGAGAAAGCCACCACTCTCGTCGGCAAGCTGTCGGGCGGCGAGCGAGCGCGCCTCGCACTGGCATTGATCACCCGCGACGCCCCGCACCTTTTGATCCTCGACGAGCCGACCAACCACTTGGACGTCGACGCCCGCGAAGCCCTCGTCCAGGCCTTGAACGGCTATGACGGCGCCGTCATCCTGATCAGCCATGACCGCCACATGGTCGAATTGACCGCCGACCGGCTGGTGCTGGTCGATCATGGCGAAGCGGTCGATTATCCTGGCAGCATCGACGATTACATCGACTTCATCCTCGGCCGGAACCAGCCCAAGTCCGCCGCCGCCAAGCCCAA
>JBKJNP010000171.1:0-11054 GCA_046593565.1 Sphingomicrobium sp.
ATCGACCGCGCAGACGCTTCGGTCGATCGAGGCGCAGATGGCGGCAACCCACGGCGACCTGGCACGATCTGCCGATCTGTTCGAGCAGGCGGCGCGGGCGATGCTGGCCGACCTGGACGAATGGCGGCTGGTCAACCAGCAGCAGGAATTGTCGGTCGGGTAGTTGTTGTGAAGGCTGGCAATGATGGCGCAGCGCGCTAAGGCTGGCGAGTGCCGATTCGATCCTTCCTGCTGTTTGTGGCAGCCCTGTGCGCTGCGGCGAGCCCCGCCAGCGCATACTGGGAATATGGGCATGAGACGGTGGCGCGAATTGCGCTCGACAGCGTCCGCCCCGATACGCGTGCCGAGGTCCTGGCATTGCTTCGCCAGGGACAATTGCTTGAGACGCCCGGCTGCCCGGTGGCGACGATCGAGCAGGCCAGCGTGTGGGCCGACTGCATCAAGCCGCTCGGCGACCGCTTCGCTTATGCTTTTTCGTGGCATTACCAGAATGTCGACATCTGCAAGCCGTTCGACCTGAAGGCGGCGTGCAAGGACGGCCATTGCGTGTCGGCCCAGATCGAGCGGCAGGCGCGGCTGTTGGCGGACGTCAAAGTGCCCACCCGCGAGCGGCTGATGGCGCTCGCCTTCCTGGTCCATTTCGTCGGCGATCTGGCCCAGCCAATGCACGCCGGTGATCGCGGCGATCTGGGTGGAAATCGGGTGGCGGCCAATTATGGGCTGGTCGGCGGACGGACCAATTTGCACTCGATCTGGGACGGTTATCTCGCGGAGCGGGCGATCTCGACCCCGCCGAGTGGACCGAGCGGGTTGCTGGGGACGGTGTCGAGCGAAGAGCGGGCGCGGATGGCGGCCGGCACAGTGACCGACTGGAGCCGCGAGAGCTGGGAAGCATCGCGCTCGCAGGCTTACACCTCGTTGCTCGGCGATCCGTGCGGTGAGAAATCGGCGACGCGGCCGACGCTGACCGAAGCCGACGTGCAGTCGCTGATCCCCGAAGTACGGCGCGAAATACTGGCCGGAGGGCTAAGGCTTGGCCGACTGCTCGACGATGCGCTCGGGCCCGAGGGCAAGGCCCCGGGCCAGAAGGACTAAAGCGCCAGGACTAGCGCCTTTTCCCGACGAAAATCGCCACCGCATCGACCGCCGCGGGCGACACCGGCAGCGACGGATTGGCATAGGTCGCGATGTTCGCCGCGCGATCGGTGGTCGCGACGTTTTTCAGGACATGATTGACCCCGGGCAGGATGACCAGCTGCGCCTTGGGCTGAACCCCGACCAGGGCGCGGGCATCGACCGGGGTCACCTGCAGGTCGCGGTCGCCCTGGATCACCAGCAACGGCACCTTCAATGATGCGGCCAGGCGCGGCGGATCATAGGCCAGCAGATCGATCATGTAGGGCTGGATTGCTTCGCCGAACAATGGTTGGAGGCCAACTGGGATGTCGGCATTGTTGAACCGCTGGCGCGCTTCCAATCGGGCGAGCGCGGCATAGGCCGAATTTAAGTACGGTGCGTTGGCGGGATTGGCGACGAGCTGTTCGCGGATAATCGTGCCGAGACGCCGGCCGGCGGCGGATACGCTGATGACGCCGCAAATATCCTTGCGATCCTGGGCGGCGGCGAGCGCGACGAGCCCGCCTTCGCTATGGCCCAGTAGCCAGACGCAGCGGGCGCCAGTCGCGGCGCGCGCGGCCTTGGCCCAGGCGTGAGCATCGGCGGCATAATCGGCGATCGTCACCGCATTGGCATTGGCGATCGCTGCCTTGCTGCCAAACATGCCGCGCTTGTCGATGCGGACGGTAGAGACGCCGCGCGCTGCAAGCTCTTGGGCGAGCAGACGGTAGGTCGAGGCGGTGACCCCGAGGGGGTTATTGCCGTCGCGGTCAGTCGGGCCCGATCCGGGGATGATGATGACGACGGGCGCGCGCTTGCCTGCGTCGAGCAGGGTGCCAGCAAGCGGGGCGAGCGGACCGGGCGCGATCAGCGGGCGCTCGACCGGCGGCGAAGCGGCCAGCGCCAATGCGAGGAGCATGGTGCTCACTTGTCGTCTCCCCAACACCAGCGCCAGCCGCCGCGCGTGGTGCGCGCCGCGACCAGCAAGAACAACGCCGCAACCGGCAGGATGATCGACAGCAGGGCAAGCGGATGATCGGCCAGGGCAATTGTCGCGCTGGCGGAGACCGCGACGAACAGTCCGCTCAGCACCCATCCCTGCCACGCAATCGGAAACCCGCAACCGAGCCCATAGCGCTTGGGCGCGAACCAGTCTGCCATATCAATCCTCCTTAGGTGGGCGGCCACGGCGTACGGGCCGGGGCGCATCCAGTTTGACGCCGCGCTGTTTCATCGCCTCGCGGAGCAGGCATTCGACCTCGGCATTGACCGAGCGCAAATCGGCCGCGGCGCAGCGCTCGATCGCCGCCCAAAGGGCAGGATCGACCCGCAAGGGGTAGGCTTTGCGCGCGCCCGACATAACCTCAGGTGTACAGGCTGCCGGCGTTGACGACCGGCTGGGTATCGCGCTCGCCGCACAGGACGACCATCAGGTTGCTGACCATCGCCGCGCGGCGCTCGTCATCGAGCTCGACGACATTCTTTTCGCTGAGCATGGCGAGCGCCATCTCGACCATCCCGACCGCGCCTTCGACCAATGTCTTGCGTGCGGCGACGACGGCCTGCGCCTGCTGGCGGCGAAGCATGGCGCCGGCGATTTCCTGGGCATAGGCAAGATGGGTGAACCCGCATTCGTCGACCGTGATACCGGCGACCGCGAGGCGTTCCTGGAGTTCGGTGCGAAGTTCGACCCCGACCTGGTCGTGATTTCCGCGCAGCGTCACCTCCATATGCTCGAAATCGTCATAAGGATAACGCGAGCCGATGGTGCGGATCGCGGCCTCGACCTGGACGCGGACGAACTGGGCATAATCGTCGACATCGAACAGCGCCTGCGCGGTATCGACCACGCGCCACACGATCTGCGCCGCCATCTCGATCGGGTTGCCGCGCAAATCGTTGACCTTGATGCGATCGGAAATAAAGTTGTTGGCACGAACCGAAAGCTTCTTGCGGATCATCCACGGAAGCACCCAGCGCAGGCCGGTGGTGCGGTCGCTGCCCTTGTACGATCCGAACAAGGTGATCGCCGCGGCCTGGTTTGGCTGGAGCATGTAGAAGCCGCACGACACGAATAATATGACGACCGGGCCGAGGATCATCAGCGCGGCCGTGAGCGGGCCGAACTGGTCGCGGACCAGCATCGAAATGCCCCAGATTTGCAAGACGATGGCGACAAGCAGCACTGCGAGCATCATATAGCCGCTGGCGGTTGCAGCGGTGCGCTCGCGGCTCGAGGTCAAGGCGAAAACCGGATCGGACATGCTATTGTTCCCCTTATTAAGTGATATCATATTTATATCATTCGTTTCGGGAGTCAACTGGAATCGTGGCGCGGCAGGGGCGCGTTGGCTGGAGCCTGATTCACGCCGTCGCCGGAAGGGTGACACGCTTCCACCGACGACGATCAGGCTTTAGGGCAGCGCGATGAACTGGACCCTGATGATCCACGGCGGCTGCGGCGCGATGCGGCCTGCCACGCTTTCACCCGAACATGAGGCTGAGGCTCGCGCCGGGCTGGAGGCCGCGCTCGATGCCGGAGAGGCGGTGCTGGCGGGCGGCGGAAGCGCGCTCGACGCGGTCGAGGCGGCGGCGCGGGTGCTGGAGGAAGATCCGACATTCAATGCCGGGCGTGGCAGCGTGCTGACGGTGGATGGCATGGCCGAACTGGACGCGGCGATCATGGACGGACGCGACCGTCGAGCGGGCGCAGTGGCGGGGACGACCACCACGCGCGCGCCGATCAGTGCGGCGCGGGCGGTGATGGAAGCGAGCCCGCATGTGCTGTTGACCTATGCCGGCGCCGACACCTTCGCTCGCGAGCAGGGACTGGAGCAGGTCGAGAATGCGTATTTCGTCACCCCCGGGCGGCAGGCGCAATTGGACAAGGTGATGGCGGCGGGCGGCAAGTTCGACACCGACATCAAATATGGCACGATCGGCGCGGTCGCGGTGGACAGCAAAGGCCATGTCGCTGCGGCGACCTCGACCGGCGGGCTGACCGCCAAGCGCTGGGGCCGGATCGGCGATTCGCCGCTGGTCGGGGCTGGAACCTATGCCGACGATCGCGCCTGCGCAGTGAGCGCGACCGGGCTGGGCGAGGCGTTCGTCCGCGCGGTCGGGGCGCACCAATTGGCGATGCGGATGCTAATCGGCGGGGAAATGCTTCAGGCGGCGCTCGACGCGGTGCTGGCCGACGTGGTGGCGCTGGGCGGCAATGGCGGGCTGATCGCAGTCGCGCCGTCGGGTGAAGCGGCGTGGGGGTTTACGACGCCGGGCATGTATCGAGCGCTGGCGCGGGACGGTACGCGTGAGGTGCATGTGTTTGCTGAGAGCGAAGCACAGAATTAGACTCGCACAAAGCCACAAAGCCACGAAAAGAAGGCTCTACTTTGTGGCTTTGTGGCTTTGTGCGAATCCTCCTTGGCCTTTGGCCTTGTAGGGCAATGCCTCCGCCGCCCACTTCAGCTCGATCGCGATTGCCTCGCGCTCCCGGTCAACGAACTCGCTGACGGCGCGGCGAAAGCCGGGGTTGGGGAGATAGTGGGCGGAGCGGGTGATGATCGGTTCGTAGCCCCTAGCGAGCTTATGCTCGCCCTGGGCGCCGGCCTGGACCGTGCTGAGGCCATTCGCGATCGCCCACTCGATCGCGCGATAATAACTCAGCTCGAAATGGAGGAACGGGACTTCCTCGGCCGCACCCCAGTAGCGGCCGTAGAGCGTATCAGCGCCGATGACGTTGAGCGCGCCGGCGATGGGCACGCCGTCGCGCAGGGCGAGGAACATCAGGCTCGTGTCCCCCATCGCGGCGCCCACTTGGTCGAAAAAGGTGCGGGTGAGATAGGGCTGGCCCCATTTGCGTGCGCCGGTGTCCTGATAGAAATGCCACATGGCGGCCCAATGCGCGGGCTCGATCTCGGCACCGCGCAAGGTGAGTATGTCGAGACCCTCGACCGCCCCCGCACGCTCCTTGCGGATCGCCTTGCGCTTGCGGCTCGACAAAGCGGCGAGGAAGGCGTCGAAGTTGGAATAATCGCGGTTGTGCCAATGATATTGCAGGCCATGGCGTTCGATCCAGCCGCGTGGCGTGGCCGCCGCGATCTCGTCCGCCGTGCAAAAGGTGATGTGGGCCGACGACAGCTCGTTCTGGACGGTGATCGATTCGAGCGCGGCGAGCAAAGCGGCGGGCTGGGGCCCAAGCAGCCGGCAGCCGGGGCACGGCGTAAACGGCACGGTCACCTGCAGCTTTGGATAATATTCCCCGCCGGCTTGTTCCCACGCCTCGGCCCAGCCGTGATCGAAGACATATTCGCCCTGGCTGTGGGTTTTCAGATAGGCCGGGGCGGCGCCGAGCGTGCGGCCGCCCTGCTCGACCAGCACCGGAAGCGGGCTCCAGCCGCTATCCCCGCCGACACTGCCCGAGGTTTCGAGCAGGGTGAGGAAATGGTGCGACAGGAAGGGGTCGTCGGTGCCGGCGAATCCGTCCCACAGCGCGGGATCGACATCGCCCACGGCGCGGGCGATGCGCGCAGTTAAGTCGGGCTCACGGTCGGCCATCGGCTTCCCAGATCAGCGCATCGGCAAGCGGCAATGCGACGGCGCGCTGGTCGCGGGTGCGCACGGTCCAGGTGTAGACCGGCAGGCGGGCGCGCGCGGCGGCGACCCATGGGCGCTCGATCGCGGCGACATCGACGGCGAGGAAAAAGGGATCGGCGAGTTTGATGGCGATCCAACGCTTGAGCGGCGAAAGGCTATCCCGGATGACGAGGCCGCGGCGCAGGTGCGGGGCGTTGGTCTTGAGCCAGCGCATCAGGCCCGGGTGGAAACTCATCACCCCGGTCGGGCCGGTATAGCCGTCGAGCGCTTTCACCAGCGCGCGACCAAAGCGCCACAGATCGCCATCGACCTTGGCTTCGAGCAGCATCGGCGCGCGACCGGCGACGAGGGCGAGCAATTGGGCGAGCGTGGACAGCGGGTGGCCGCCGACCGTCAGATGGGCAAGTTCGGCGTGGGTCTTGCGGCCGATGACCGCCGGATCGCCGCACAATCGCTGCGCATCGCGGTCATGGAAGACGAGGATCTGGTCGTCGGCGGTAAGGCGCAAGTCGCATTCGATGCCCGCGCCAATTTCCATCGACGCGACGAACGAGGTCAGGCTGTTCTCGACGATCGCCGGCGCATGGTGGAGCCCGCGATGCGCGAACCCGTTGCGACCGGGATCGAGCGGATCGACCGTTTGTGACGCTCGATCAGGCTTTGATCTGGACGATCGCATCGACCTCGACGGCGACCCCGAGCGGGAGGACGGGGACGCCGACCGCAGAGCGGGCGTGGCGCCCGGCCTCTCCGAACACGTCCTGCATCAATTCCGACGCTCCATTGGCGACCTTGGGCTGGTCGGTGAAATCGCCGGTGGAATTGACGAACACGCCCAGTTTGACGATCCGTTCGACGCGGTCGAGCGAGCCCAAGGCGTTGCGCAATTGCGCGAGCAGCATGATGCCGCAGCGGCGGGCGGCGGCCTGGCCGGCCTCGAGATCCATATCCTCGCCCAGCCGGCCTTTGATCAGGCTGCCATCCTCGGCGAAACTGATCTGCCCCGAAATGTGGAGCAGGCCATTGACCTCGACATAGGGGACATAGCTGGCGACGGGCGCCGCGGCTTCGGGAAGGGTGATGCCGAGCTCGGCGAGGCGGGTTTCGATGGTCATTTGGGGCGGTTGCACCGGCTTGATTTGCCAGTCAACTAGATCGCTCGTCCTGAGCTTGTCGAAGGGCGCCCTTCGACAAGCTCAGGACGAACGAGTTTCTAGCTGTCGCGCTCGACCGCGAAGCCGGCCCAGCTCTGGCTGACCGGCATCAATTCCAGCGCGTTGATGTTGAGGTGGGGCGGAAGCGTGGCGACGTAGAGAATCGTGTCGGCGATGTCCTCGGCGGTCATCGGGTTGGCGTCGGCGTACATCGCGTCGGATGCCGCCTGGTCGCCGCCGGTGCGGACGAGGGTGAATTCGGTTTCGACCATGCCGGGTTCGATCGAGGTGACGCGGACGCCGGTGCCGGCGAGGTCGCAGCGCAGGCCGAGACTGAACTGGCGGACGAACGCCTTGGAGCCGGCGTACACCGCGCCGCCCTTATATGGGTAAGTGGCGGCGACCGAGGACAGGTTGATGATCGCGCCCTTTCGCTCGACCAGGCCGGGGAGCAGCGCGCGGGTCAAAGCGACGAGGCCGGTGATATTGGTGTCGATCACGGTGTCGATCGGACCTTGGTCTGCGTCCTGCAGGCCGCTCATCGGCGGGGCGAGGCCGGCATTGTTGACCAGCAGGTCGATCGGGCCGGCATCTGCGGCCAGTGCGTCGAAGGCGGCGGTATCACGCATGTCGAGTTCGAGCCCACGAAAGCCCTCGCCCAATTCGCGTTCCAGCCGTTCCAGCCGGTCGGCGCGGCGGCCGGTGCCGATTACGCGCCAGCCCGCAGCAACGAACTTGCGCGCGGCAGCTTCGCCGATTCCGGCAGTGGCGCCGGTGATGAGTACGGTCTTCATTTGAGGCGCTCCAATAGCCAGTCGCAGGCGGTCGGCCAGTCGTCGATCCGCGCATGGGCGGCGAGCGCGGTCGGCACCGCCGGCGCGAGGCGGGGTTCGGCGACCATATGCAGCCGGTGCACCTCGGGCGCGTGCTTGGCGACCGAAGCGTGATGGACGGGAAGGTCGTCGACGAAGGCAGTGACAGTCGCGCGATGGCGCTCGATGATCGCCCGCGCGGGTACGCCCTTGCCGCCGCTGTTGGTGACGACCTCATGAGCAATGCCATGGGCAGCAAGTTGCTCGACCCGCCACGGATGCGCCTCGTCGCCAAGGTTGGTCAGGATGACGATGTCGGCTACCTCGCCGATTCGCCCCAGTGCCTCGACCGCGCCAGGGACGATCGTCTGGCGGTGCATTTCATTGCGGAAGAATTCGTCGAGCAGGGGCCAGACACGGTCGATGGAAACCAGCTCGCCGCTCGCCTTGTCGGTCATCGAGCCACCGAAATCGCCGCTTTCGAAAGCGAAATCGATCTGGTGCGCCTCGTCGAGCCAGGCGTCAAAATGTGACACCATGTGGAGCAGCACTTCGTCGCAATCGGTGATCAGGAGAGGGCGGCTCATGACTCAAGCTCGGCTCTGGCGGCGATCAGGGCGGCCGGTTTCTGGCCGATTGCCTGAGCGACGGCGATCAGGTCCGGCTCATGATTCTCGAGGAATTCGAGGCAGGCGGCGAGCGTGTGGCGATCGCCGAGCGAAGCGCGGATCCCGTCGGGGGACAGGCCGGTGATCGACAGGAACCGTTCGGCGCGCCGTTCGTCGGTGAGCGTCGCGGCGAGCGCGGCCAATGCCACGGTTTCGGAGTCAGTTGGAGAGTTGAGCGTCATCGCCTAGTCTATACATTGTGAAGGGAGGGGAAGCAGGATGGCCAAGATCCTCGTTGTCGAAGACAATGCGCTCAACATCAAGCTGTTCTGCGACCTGCTCGCGGCGCATGGCCATGACACCGAAGGCGTGACCGACAGCCGGTTCGCGCTCGACTCGGCACGCACTTTCCAGCCGGACCTGATTATCACCGACATCCAGTTGCCGCATATCACCGGGTTGGAGCTGATGGAGTTGGTTCGCGCCGACGACAGCTTACGCCATGTCCCAATCATGGCGGTGACCGCTTATGCCGGGGTCGGCGACGACGAACGGATCCGCGCGGCGGGGGCGCAGGCCTATGTCTCCAAGCCGATTTCGGTGCTTCGATTCGCCGAAGCGGTAGAGGAATTGCTCGAGGCCGGGCCGATTCGCGACCTGGAGGTTGCTGCAAACGAAGCGGGCGGCCCCGACGGGACCGCCCTGCCATCGCCCGAGGGCGACGCTCAACCGTAAGCCCAGGGGCCTATTTAATTTTTGCTTCCTTGAAATCCACATGCTTGCGGACGACCGGGTCGTATTTGCGGAACGACATCTTTTCGGTCGTGTTGCGCGGGTTCTTTTTGGTCACATAGAAGAAGCCGGTGTCGGCGCTGCTGACGAGCTTGATCTTGACGGTTGCCGACTTGGCCATCTGACGAATCCTGAAAGCTGAAAATTATGAAGGCGGCGAAATCCGCCGCCCGACCCGCGCCCAATGACGGCGAGGGGGGATTTTGTCAAGGGAAGGCAGGTTCGGCATCAGTCGTGGTTTGCGGCCTTTACCAGTTTGCGCTGGAGGTCCTCGGTCAGCGCCAGATTAACGCCAAGCAACGACAGCTTCTCGTCGGTCGAGGCGAGGTAACGCGTCAGCTCGAGTCCGAGGCGAGGGACCGCCCGGATCGATCTCACTGCCAAATCCGCCTGGGCTGGATCGATGGCAACATCGCAACGATCTTGCAAGCGAACCCCGATAATTCTATTTTTATAATAGACGAAGACGTCGCCGCACTGGCTGCGAATCACTTCCTGCATTCGATAGGGCATGATTTCGCGGATGATTGTTCGGTAGGGGAACGCCACATTGTGAACCTGATGGTTCGCTGCGATCGTCAGATAATAGTCGCTCGCCCCTTCCTCGATCGCATCGTCCCCAAGACGGTCAACCATCCCAGCGGAAACCATCTCATCATAAATATAAGATTTCGGCGGCCCCGTATCGACTTGGCTGAACTGATAGGCGGCGACCAGAAATTCGCGCGGCGGTAACCTCGCCCCGTCCTCCACCATTGCCAGCGCAGCAAGGCCGTGGCCACGCACTTGGCGGTAATAGGAAATCTGATGGCGGTATTGGCGCGCATTGAAATCCAGTTCGCCAATCAATCTGGCGCGATAGGAACGGCTCTGCTCGGTCTCGATCCGAGCCTCGTTCCAATTACTGACTTGGGTGGCAATCAACACGCCGAGCACAACGATCCCAAGGTCGATGCCGACCGCGAACCAGTTGTGCGCGGTGACATGATCGCGAATGCGGCGGATGACCATTTTCAGGGATCCTTTGCTTCGAGCGCCACGCGATTGTGGTGGGCAATCCGGCCGAAGCGATCGAAACCAGACAATTTCTGATCGAGATCGGCGATCTGGCGGGTGAGATCGTCATGCAATTTGGCGGCCTCGACCCGGGACACGGCCGATGCGACCACGGATTGATCGAGGCTTGGTGCGCAATCATCGGGAAAGGTCGCAATCTGCGCGCCGTTGGGCAAGGTCGTGACCCGCTCCCCGCAATTCTCCCGGATCGCCAACTGGACTTCATAAGGGAGAGCACGCCGCAATCGCTCGCGATAAGGCGTGGTATTGAGCGCGGTGACGTCGAACTGCCGAACTTGAGTGTAATAATTGGTGAGATGAGACCGAAGGTTGCGATCGCCAAGGCCGTGAGTCAGGCCGGCGCCAGTCATTTCGTCATAGCCCGTCCTAACCAACGGGCGCAGCCACACCTGGCTCGCCTGATAGGCATCGATCAAGAAAGGTTCGCCGCGCGGTTTGGAGGGCGAGTTGAGCGACTCCAGCGCAGCCAGCGCATGGGTGCGGACCGCGGCATAATAGGCACCGCGCGAGGCCATGTCGGTTTCATTGTCTTTGAGGTCGTCGATGATCTGGTGGCGATACTCGGTCGCCATGGCGCGCTCGATCCGCGCTTCGTTCCAATTGTTGGCCTGAGTGCCGAGGAACACGCCGGCGACAACGATCGCCAAGTCAATGCCGACCGCAAACCAGTTCTGGCTGGCGACATGCTCGCGAATGCGGCGAATAACCATGGAAGCCCCCTCCCCTTTGACGCACTGTTAACCAATTTGGGAGAAGCTGCCAGCGTCAACAGATGAGAAATGTCATGGCCGCTTCCGATTCGCTGAACTCCGCCCGCACCATGATCGGCGAGCGAATCGCCGAGCTGGAGGCGCGCATGCCGCGGCTTGCCCCGATGACTATCGCCAAGAAGATGGACG
>JBKJNP010000242.1:0-3944 GCA_046593565.1 Sphingomicrobium sp.
GCACCTGCCCGCCGCCACCCGTTTCCGGGCCGGCCAGACGCCCCAACCGCTCACCGATCGCGCTCGCCACCGCGCCGCCCACCCCGCGGTCGATCTCGTCGAAGATCATCGTCGGCGCCGCCCCGGCCTCGGCCAGCGCGACCTTGAGCGCGAGGATGAAGCGCGACAGTTCGCCGCCCGAGGCGATCTTGGTGAGCGCCCCGAATGGCGCGCCGGGATTGGTCGAGACCTCGAATTCGACCCGGTCGATACCCGACGGCCCGGGCTCGGCCGCACCGATCGCGGTTCGGAAACGCGCCGAGTCGAGCTTGAGCGGCGCGAGCTCGCCGGCCACGGCCACGTCGAGCTTGCCGGCCGCGATGCTGCGCGCGTCGGACAGCGCCTTCGCGTCCTCGGCAAACTCATTCCCGGCCAGCGCCAGCGCGCGCTCCAATTGCTCGACGCGCTCGCTGCCATGGTCGATTGCGGCGCGCCGCGCCCGCATGTCGTCGAGCAGAGCCGGCAAGCGGTCCGCCTCGACCCGGTGCTTGCGCGCCAGCCCGCGAATCTCGAACAGGCGCGCCTCGGCCGACTCCAGGTCGATCGGCGAATGGGCGAGCGCGGCCTTGGCGGCAGCGATCTTGGTCTCCGCCTCGTCGGCCTCGATGATCGCCCGGTCGGTCGCGGCCAGCGCCTCGGCCAGCAAGGGGTGCGCGTCGTGGATTCGCTCCAGCCGACGCGCCGCCTGGCGCAGTTGCGACAGGCCGCCCTCGGATCCGGTATAATGCTGGTCGAGCGCGCCGAGATCATCCTCGATCCGCGCCGCCGCCTTCATCTGACCGCGCGCGTCGGCCAGCCGCTCCTCCTCGCCTTCCTCGACTTCCAGCGCGGCAATTTCGCCACAAGCGAAGTCGAGCCACTCGCGATCGCGCATCGCATCGGCCAGCGCCTGGCGCTGCCCGGCCAATTCGGCCTCCAGCGCGCTGCGTTTCGCCCACGCCCGCTCGACCGCGCCAGTGTCGAGCTTGCCGAACGCGTCGAGCAAAGCGCGATGACCCTTGGGGTTGAGCAGGCCGCGATCGTCATGCTGGCCGTGAATCTCGATTAGCGAGCCGGCGATGTCGCGCAGCAACGTGGCAGGGACTGCGGCGCCACCGGCGAAGGCGCGGCTACCGCCATCGGCCTTCAGCGTTCGCCGGAGGAGCAGCGGCTCGCCCGGATCGCAGGCGATGCCCTGCTCCTCAAGCGCGGCGAAGGCGGCGTGGCCAGCGGGAAGCTCGATCTCGGCGCTGACGCTTGCCGAGGGCTGACCGGCGCGGACTAGCCCGGTGTCCGATCGCGCGCCCAGCGCCAGTCCCAGCGAATCGAGCAGGATTGATTTGCCCGCACCGGTTTCTCCGGTCAGCACGCCAAGCCCGGACGCGAACTCCAGTTCGAGCCGGTCGATCAGCACTACGTCATGGATGACTAGCTGCCTCAGCATCAGGAGGCGGCCCCGGGCAGGATCAGCTCTGCGGCGCCGCCGGCACGTGGCGCTGGATCAGCTTGTAGCTGCGCTCATACCATTTGCTGCCGGGGTAATTGGCGCCAAGCACCGCCGCCGAGCGACGCGCTTCATCCGGAATACCGAGCGCGAGATAGGATTCGACTAGCCGCTCGAGCGCCTCGGGCGTGTGGCTGGTGGTCTGATATTTGTCGACCACGGTGCGGAAGCGGAGCGTGGCGGCGAGCCAGTTGCCCGAGCGCTGGTAATAGCGCCCGACCTCCATCTCCTTGCCGGCGAGATGGTCGTTGATCAGGTCGAGCTTCAATCGCGCGTCGCTGGCATAGCGGCTGCCGGGATAGCGGCGGGTCAGCTCGCCGAACGAATCGGCCGCCTGCTGGGTAATCTTCTGGTCGCGGTTCACATCCTCGATCTGCTGGTAATAGCTCATCGCGATGAGATAATTGGCGTAAGGCGCGTCCTTGTTGCCCGGATGGATCGTCAGGAAGCGCCGCGACGAGCTGATCGCGTCGGTATAGCTTTGCGCCATGTAATAGGAAAAGGCGCTCATCAGCTGCGCGCGCCGTGCCCAAACCGAGTAAGGATGCTGGCGCTCGACTTCGTCGAACATCTTCGCCGCAAGCACATATTGGCCCCGGTCGAGATATTTCTTGGCCTGACCGTAAAGCGTGTTGACGTCGCGCGCGACATATTCGGTGTCGCCCTTGATCTTGTTGCGGGCGCAGCCGGCGACCGGAAGGATCAAGGCGGCGACGATGACGGGAAGCGCGAAGCGTGACAGGTTGGACATGACGGACCTTCTAGCGTGGTGCCCGGTGGAGGCCAAGCGTTCAGATTGCAGCTTGGACTATGCCGGGCACCGATGAACGGCGGATTGCCTGAATCAAACTTCCTGCGGCCGGCTGCCGGCCGGCTCGTCAACCTTCAGGAAGCTGTCGGGCTGGACCCCGAGCCACACCAGCATCGGCGCGCTGATGTAGATCGACGAGTAAGTGCCGATGAAGGTGCCGAGCAGAATCGCCAGCGTCAGCCCGAAAATCACGTCGGGGCCGAGCAGGAACAGCACGGCCAGCGCGAGCATGATCGACAATGACGTGACGATCGTCCGGCTAAGCGTCTCGTTCAACGACAGGTTGATCAACGGCACGATCGCCATCTTGCGATATTTGCGCAAATTCTCGCGGATCCGGTCGTAGATCACGACCGTATCATTGAGCGAGTAACCGACCACCGCGAGGAAGGCCGCGACAATGTTGAGATCGACCTGCAGCTGGGTCACCGCGAAGAAACCGAAGATCATCGCCACGTCGTGGAACAGAGTGACCAAGGCCCCGACCCCGAATTGCCATTCGAAGCGGATCCAGATGTAGATTGCGATCCCCAGCATCGACAGCGCGATCGCCAGCGCGCCGTCCCATGCCAGCTCGCCGCTGACCTTGCCCGACACCGATTCGCCGGCATCGACCCGCGATCCGGGGTAGGTTTGCTGAATCATGGTGCGCAGCTTGGTCACCGCCGCGCTCGCCGCCGCTTCCGACCCCTCGGGCTTGGGCAGACGCACCTGATAAGTCTTGGCGTCGGTCAGTTGCTGGATGCTGGCATCGCCGAGGCCGAGGCTGCTGACCCGCCCGCGCAAATCCTCGATATCGACCGGTTGCGCGAAATTGGTCCGCACCACCTGCCCGCCAACGAAATCGATTCCCAGGTTGAGTCCGCGGACGCCGACCAGGGTCAGCGACGCGACGGTGGCGAGGATCGACAGGATGAGCGCGATGTTGCGCCACTTCATGAAGTCGATGTTGGTATTGTCGGGGACGAGCTTGAGCAATTTCATTGTTCGACCCTCAAATGTGCAGGACGCGCGGGCGCTTGGCGCGAACCCAGACGGCGACCAGCATGCGGGTGAAGTTGACGGCGGTGAACACCGAGGTGACAATGCCGATCATCAGGACGACCGCGAAGCCGCGCACCGGTCCGGAGCCGAACAGGTACATGATCGTCGCGGCGATGACGTTGGTGATGTTGGCGTCGAAAATCGCGGTCGACGCCTCCTTATAGCCGGTCTCGAGCGCGTCGAGCATCTTGCGCCCTCGTCGCAATTCTTCGCGGATGCGCTCGTTGATCAGCACATTGGCGTCGACCGCCGCGCCGATCGTAAGCACGAAGCCGGCAATTCCGGGCAGAGTCAGCGTGGCGTTGAAAATCGCCATGATGCCGAGGATCATCAGCGCGTTGAGGAGCAGCGCCATGCTGGCATAGACGCCGAACCGGCCATAGGTAACGATCATCAACCCGATCACGGCAATCGTCGCGAAGATCGATGCGATCGTCCCGGCACGAATCGAGTCGGCGCCAAGTTCGGCGCTGACCGTGCGCTCCTCGACCACGTTCAATTTGACCGGTAGCTTGCCCGACGCGAGCGACACCGCCAGCGCATTGGCGGTCTCGACGGTGAAATTGC
>JBKJNP010000003.1:0-7848 GCA_046593565.1 Sphingomicrobium sp.
GTACGGAAGCAGGCCGATGTGGCGGGCGCGCTTGATCGCCTTGGCCAGCTCGCGCTGCTTCTTGGTGGACACCGCGGTGATGCGGCTGGGGACGATCTTGCCCCGCTCGGAGACGAAACCCTGAAGCAGGCGGACGTCCTTATAGTCGATGACCGGCGCATCCTTACCCGAGAAGGGGCACGACTTGCGGCGGCGGAAAAATGCACGTGCCATGGTTTAGGCCTCCACTTCTTCATCGCGGCGCGGGCCGCGGTCGGGGCGCCCGGAATCACGATCGGCGCCACGATCAGGGCGGGGACCGCGATCGCCGCGGTCACCACGGTCGCCGCGATCGCGATCGCTGCGCTCGGAACGGCGCATCATTGCCGACGGGCCTTCTTCATGCCCATCGACGCGGATGGTCATGTAGCGGATGACGTCTTCGTTGATCCCGGTCTGGCGCTCGAGCTCGGCCACCGCCGCCGCAGGGGCGTCGACTTCGAGCATGACGTAATGCGCCTTGCGGTTCTTGGCGATGCGGTAAGCGAGGCTCTTGAGGCCCCAGGTCTCGGCCTTGACGACCGTTCCACCATTGTCGGTGAGGATCTTGGTAGCGTTTTCCGCGATCGCGTCGACCTGCGCTTGGGCAAGGTCCTGACGCGCGAGGAAAACATGCTCGTACAGCGGCATGTGTTTCTCATCTGTTGGCCGATCGTTGACGCCGCACCGTGCGGACGCCCCTCCGACTATCGTTCAAAATGGCGAAGGGCGAACCGCACGGCTCGCCCCAAGCGAGGCGGCCTATGGCTCAGGAGGCGGCCTATGGCTCAGGAGGCGGCGAAAAGCAAGGTCAGCAGTCGATCATTACCTGACGGGTCGACACCGGTTCATCGAAGCCCTTGAGCCTGACCTTGCGCATGGCTGCAAATTTCATTCCCTTGCCGAGGCACAATTCCGCGACTCCGTTGCTGACCAGCACACTGCCCGGATCGGCCTGCGCACACAGTCGCGCGGCGAGATTGACGGTCGAGCCGAAGAAATCATTGTCGCGCTCGATCGGCTCCCCCGCCGCGGCGCCGATGCGAACCCTGAAGTCGGGGCGTCCGTCGTCCGGCACAATCGCGCTTACCGCACCTTGGATCATGCACGCCGCCTTAACTGCCGACACTGGCGAGACAAACACTGCCATGATTCCGTCGCCGGTATGTTTGATCACCCTGCCCCGATGCTCGGCGACGGCGGCGCGGACAATGGCATCGTGCGTATTGACCAGCTCGAAGGCAATTTCGTCACCCATGCGTTGTGCGAGTTCGGTCGATCCAACGATGTCGGTGAACATCACGCTGCGCACCGCATTGTCGTGGTCGCCGCTGCCTGGGTGGATCGCGGCACCCGCGTCATTGACGTCGATCCCACCAAGGAACCCTTCGGCCATGTCGGGATCGATTTCGATGATCTTCTGGGCGGTTAGCCCATGCGCTTCGCGGTGAACCCGCTCCGCCGCTTCGACATTCGGCGCTTCGACCAGGCAGAATACCTTGCCGCATTTCTCGTTGAGCCAATATTTGCGATAGTCGACGCCGTATTTACCCTGCACGGCCACGTCGGCTTGATGTGCTTTCTTGAGGTCGGCGGCAGTGGCACCCGGCACTTCATGGACATCGAGGTAAAGCGGCATGTGGTATCCCCCAAGGGTCGATGGCTTACAGCGAATCTGGCGGGTGGCCAATTGCCCGCAGTCGACCGGCGTGGCATCCTGTCGCCATGGCCACCAAGCTTCACCCCCTCACGGCAACCGACCCGCTCGACGGGATGAGCCTGCCCGGCTGGCTGTATCATGATGCTGAATTCCTCGAGGCGGAGAAGCGCGCTTTCCTCCGCGCTGCGCCGCAGGTGGTGTGCCACGAGAGCGAGATTGCGGCGCCGGGCGACTGGCGCAGCCTGGAGTACCTAGGGGAAAGCGTGATCGTCATCCGCGGCGATGATGGCACGGTGCGTGCCTTCGCCAACGTCTGCCGCCACCGCGGCTCGCGACTGGTCGATGGGGAGGCGGGGTGCGCCAAAGTGCTAACCTGCCCGTATCACGCCTGGTCCTACGCCCGCGACGGCGCACTTGTCGGAGTACCGCACCGCGCCGAATATCCGGGGCTCGATCCGAAGCAACTTGGTTTGGTGCCGGTGGCGCTGGAGCGGTGGAACGGGTTCCTGTTCGTCGCACTGGAATCGGGGGCGCCGTCGGTCTCCGAGATGATGGCGCCCTACGCGACCGAAGTCGCGCCATATCGCTTCGAGGAGTTGCGAGCCATAGGGCGGGTCACGTTGCGCAGTCGGGCGCTCAATTGGAAGACGATTGCCGACAATTATTCCGACGGACTTCATATTCCGATCGGCCACCCGGGGCTGACCCGATTGTTCGGACGGTCGTACAAGATCGAAGCGCGCGAATGGGTTGACCGGATGGAAGGCGAGCTGCGCGACGATGTCTCGGATAATCCGTCCGAGCGGGCGTACCAGCATTTCCTGCCCGAGGCGGCGCATTTGCCGCCAACGCACCGAAAGAAATGGCTCTATTACAAGCTGTTCCCAAACGTCGCGTTCGACATTTATCCCGACCAGGTCGATTTCATGCAGTTCCTGCCGGTCAGCGCGACCGAAACTGTGATCCGCGAGATCAGCTACGCACTGCCCGACGACCGGCGCGAGATGAAGGCGGCGCGATACCTCAACTGGCGGATCAACCGGCGGGTCAACGAAGAAGATACCGAGCTGATTGCTCGCGTGCAGGCCGGGATGGGCTCGCCTAATTATATCGCCGGGCCACTGGGGACTAGTGAAGTGTGCTTGCGCAGCTTCGCCCAGAAATTGCGGCGGCTTATTCCCGAGGCGCGGCTGGAGCGGGCGCCGCCGCCGGGGGGGTGGGGCCGCGGGAGTTGAGGCGGCGCATCACAGTGCGGACGGCGAGGCCGGCGGCGAGCAGCACCACTCCCCAGGCATTTGCCTCGAGCCCCGAACCGTAAAAAGCGAAGGCAGTGAAGGTGAGACCAATTAATATCACCAGTGCTGCAACGGCTGGCGGACGCTGTTTCAGCGCGGCCAGAGCGCCGGCGAGGTAGAGCCACAACGTTGCGCTGGTCGCTAGCAGGATGACGAATGTGAACAGCCCTGCCGTGTCGCGGCTCATGTTTGCCATTACCAGCAAGATTGCGATGACCGATGCGGTGACTTGGGCGGCGACCGGCGTATTGCCCCTTCTGGTCACGGCAAGCGCGCGAGGAATGTCGCCGCGAAGTGCAAGCGAATAGCCAAGCTCGCCGCCGATCATGACGCCTCCATTGAGACAGCCGAAAGCGCTGACGGCTATTGCGAACGCCGCGAACAGCGCCGCGCTTTCCCCCCAGGCACTACCGATGGCATCGGCGAACGGGGCGACGGACCCGGGTATCTGGCTTGCTGGCAGGATGAGAGTGACCGCCGTGCTGCTCAGCAGGTAAAGCATAGCCACGAAGGCGGTGCCGATCATAATGGCGCGAAAGATAGTGCGCGCTGGGTTTCGCACTTTGCCAACCGGTGCGGTGGCGGTTTCGAAGCCCGTCAGGGCGAAGAGAGTCAACGCCGCGCCCGTGGCGATGCCGTCAAAGCTGATCGGAACCGTGCTCAGGGCCTCGAACGGCTGCGACGTTGCACTGCGCCGGCCCAGAATGAGCACCACCGCCAGGAGCGGCAAGATTTTGATCGCGACGGTCAGGACTGCGAGCCGGCCGGAGGCCTTTGCCCCCATCGCATTTACGATCGTCAAAAAGGCGATCAGGCCGATTGCGGTCCAAGCGATACGCGACGGGTCATTAAGAGCGGGCATGATCCGCGCTAGCGCCGACGCCGTCGCGATCGACAGCGCGGCATTGCCTGCCCATACCGATATGAGGAAGGCCCAGGTGACGGCAAAGCCGACGGTCGCCCCCAATTCGCTTTCAATGTAGGCCTGAATGCCAAGTCCGTCCTGGCGCGAGAGGCGGGCGAGCGCATAGGCTAGAGCCAGTGCACCCACGCTACTAATCAGCCAACCGAAGACGGCATTAACGCCCAAAGGAGCAAGGCTGACGGGCAACATGAAGATGCCAGCGCCGATCATCCCGCCGACGACCAGCGCAGTGGTCATCCATGGCCCCATCATCTGTTTTTGATTAGCCGCTTCGCTCATGCGCACCTCCCCCAAGGCTTGGCATCGTCTCTCACGCGCACTAGTCGGCCTCAGAGAAAGCATAGATTGGCGAGGAACCCAATGCGCGCATTTATTTTTCCGGGGCAAGGCAGCCAGTCGGTCGGCATGGGCGCGGCCCTTGGCGAGGCGAGCCGGGCGGCGCGCGATATCTTCGAGCAGGTCGACGAGGCGCTCGGACAGAATCTTTTCCGACTGATGCGCGAGGGGCCGGAGGATCAACTCAAGCTCACCGAAAATGCCCAGCCGGCGATCATGGCGCATGCGTTGGCGGTGTTCGCCGCACTGACCCACGAGGGCGGGGTGAGACTCGAGAAAGCGGCGCAATTCGTCGCCGGGCATAGCCTTGGCGAATATTCGGCATTGCGCGCGGCGGGCTCGTTCGATCTCGCCACAACCGCCAAATTGCTCAAGCTGCGCGGTCAGGCGATGCAGGCGGCGGTACCGGTTGGGGTCGGCGCGATGGCGGCACTACTCGGTGCGGATGTGGAGCTGGCGCAGAAGATCGCCGTGGCGGCGGCGCAAGGCGAAGTGTGCACAGTCGCCAATGACAATGACCCGAGCCAGGTGGTCATTTCTGGCCATGTCGGCGCGATCGAGCGGGCAATCGAGATGGCCAAGGACATGGGCGCCAAGCGCGCACTGCTGTTGCCGGTGTCGGCGCCGTTCCACTGTCCGCTGATGCAGCCCGCCGCCGATGCGATGGCCGAAGCGCTCGGGCGCACCGACATCGCCGCGCCGCTAGTGCCGCTTTACGCCAATGTCACCGCCGCCCCGGTGGCCGATCCCGACCTCATCCGCCACCAGTTGGTCAGCCAAGTGACGGGCATGGTCCGTTGGCGCGAAAGCGTCGCCAACATGGCCGCGGCGGGAGTTGAAGAGTTTGTCGAACTTGGCGGGAAAGTGCTCGGCCCGATGGTCAAGCGCATTGCTCCGGACGCGAAGGTGACCAGCGTAGTGACGATCGAGGATGTGGAAGCGTTGGCGAAGGAGATTGCATGATGTTCGACCTTTCTGGAATGACCGCACTAGTGACGGGCGCGAGCGGCGGGCTGGGCTCGTCGATTGCCAAGGCGCTGAGCGCGCAGGGCGCTCGGCTGGCGCTGTCGGGGTCGAATGCCGCGAAGCTCGAGGCCTTCGCCAAGGCGCTTGGCGGCGATCATGTGACGTTAGTGTGCAACCTCAGCGACGCGGCCGAAGTCGATCTGCTGGTTCCCCGCGCGGTCGAGGCGTTGGGCAAGCTCGACATCCTCGTCAATAATGCCGGGATCACTCGCGACAACCTCACCATGCGGATGAAGGATGAGGAATTTTCGCAAGTTCTCCAGGTCAATCTCGAGGCCGCGTTCCGGCTGATGCGGGCGGCGTGCAGGCCGATGATGAAAGCGCGGTTCGGGCGGATCATTTCGGTGACCTCGGTGGTCGGGGTGACCGGCAATCCGGGCCAGGCCAATTATGTCGCGTCGAAGGCCGGGCTGATCGGCATGTCGAAGGCGGTGGCGCAGGAAGTCGCGAGCCGCGGGATCACCGTCAATTGCGTCGCGCCGGGGTTCATGACCTCGGCGATGACCGATGCGCTCAATGAGACGCAGAAGAACGCCATCCTCGGCCGCATCCCCTCGGGTGCGATGGGGACGGGCGAGGATATCGGTGCGGCGGTGGTCTATTTGGCGTCGAGGGAAGCCGGGTATGTCACTGGCCAGACGCTGCACGTGAACGGCGGAATGGCGATGCCGTGAGGCGCGGCCATGCGGGCGCCCAGCGTACCGCTCGGCAAGCGACGAATATGCTGGCGATGGCGATGGCGATCCCGGCCAGCACATCGACGAAATAATGGCCGCCGTCGACCGGTGTGGCGACGATTGTTCCAAGCGCAACAATCGGTCCGGTCCATTTCAGCCAGCGAACGCCACTGGTCCAGAACCCCCACAAAGTCACCGCTGACAAGCCCGCGTGATAGCTGGGGAAGGTGATGATCCCCTGCATCTTGCTCAGGTCGAGCTGGTTCATCGTGCCTTCGCGAAGCCCGCTGAAGTCGGCAAGGTGGATGTAGCCGGCCCACGGATCGACGTATCGGAAATCCGCCGCGGTGAGGCCGAGATAGACATAATTGCTGACCGCCGGGAAGAAAGGCGAGGCAAGCACGCAGATCGTCCCGCACAGGATTGCGCCGAGCATCACGCCGCGCAATTTTTCGAGCCGTGACGTGAAGCCAAGGACCAGGACCAGCACGATGATCTGCGGGATGAGCGAAGCGTAGGCGAGGCGCAGCGCGGTCACCAGCCAGCCATGCTGGTCGACCGCACGGACGAAGCCGAGCCAGTCGAGCGCGAGGGCGCGGTCCCAGTCGGTGAAGGTCGAATCCCACAGGCTGCCGCCGCCCCGAGCGAGGAGATAGGACAGGATCGACCCTAACGCACTGAACAGCAGCACCTGCATGAGAGCGATGCACATTACCGCGAAATTCTCGCGAATGCGGACAGTGCGATAAAAATAGGCAGCGCCGCCAAGCGCCGCGCTGGCGATGGCCAATGTCTGCAGGCTGCGCGCCGCGATCGGCATCGGCGTGGCCAATTGGGCAAAAATCACGCCAAGCCCAAGCAAGGCAATGCTCGCCCAGGCGGCGGAGTCACTGGTTTGCAAAGGCGTGGCGGAGGTCGTGGTCACGAAGGTCGGGCTAGTCCAACAGGGTTAACAATCTGCAAAATACCACGCCTGTTGCCCGACTGTCACAAACCCTTGTCGTCGCCAGCGCCACACCTATATCGCGGCAACACATCCAATTAGCGGAGGCGCCAAGGCGCGTCCCGGGGCTTGAAGAAGAGGAATCGAAATGGCCAAAGTCATCGGCATCGATCTGGGGACGACCAACAGCTGCGTCGCCGTCATGGAAGGCGGCAAACCCAAGGTGATCGAAAATTCGGAAGGCGCGCGCACCACCCCGTCGGTGGTCGCCTTCACCAAGGACGGCGAACGCCTGATCGGACAGCCGGCCAAGCGCCAGGCGGTCACAAATCCCGACAATACGATCTTTGCGGTCAAGCGGCTGATCGGTCGCCGGTTCGACGATCCGATCACCAAGAAGGACACCGAACTGGTGCCCTACAAGATCGTCAAGGGAACGAACGGCGACGCCTGGGTCCAGGCCGGCGGCAAGGATTACAGCCCGTCGCAGGTTTCGGCCTTCACGCTCCAGAAAATGAAGGAAACCGCCGAAGCCTATCTCGGCGAGACGGTCACCCAGGCGGTGATCACCGTTCCGGCATATTTCAACGATGCCCAGCGCCAGGCGACCAAGGATGCCGGCCAGATCGCGGGCCTTGAAGTCTTGCGCATCATCAACGAGCCGACCGCTGCGGCGCTGGCTTATGGCCTCGACAAGAACGACGGCAAGACGATCGCGGTGTATGATCTTGGCGGCGGCACGTTCGACGTCTCGATCCTCGAAATTGGCGACGGCGTGTTCGAAGTGAAGTCGACCAACGGCGACACTTTTCTCGGCGGCGAGGATTTCGACGCCAAGATCGTCGAATATCTGGCCGACAAGTTCAAGGCCAAGGAAGGCATTGATCTCAAGACCGATCGCCTCGCACTCCAGCGGCTCAAGGAAGCCGCCGAAAAGGCCAAGATCGAGCTGTCGTCGGCCCAGTCAA
>JBKJNP010000081.1:0-2733 GCA_046593565.1 Sphingomicrobium sp.
ATCCACTCCAAGGGCTGGACCCGCGAAAAGACGATTCAATATATCCTCGACAACAGCTCGCGCGGGTTGAGCAATGCCACCGCCGAGACCGAGCGCTATATCGCCAATCCGGGGCAGGCGCTGGCGTACAAGATCGGCCAGTTGAAGATCAGCGAATTGCGCGCGCGGGCCGAGAAAGCGCTCGGGCCCAAGTTCGACATTCGCGAATTCCACACCCAGGTGCTGATGAGTGGGGCGCTGCCGCTGGCGGTGCTTGAGGCGAAGGTGGATGGGTGGATCAAGGCGAAGAAAGCGATCTGACGAGCCGCTAAGGTCCGTGCCGGGTGGAAAGTTAACAATAGCAGTGGTTCCTCCCTGACGCTTGTGGCAGGCCCATCGGCAGGAGGCTCCATGTGCTTTTCAGCAACAGCAAGTTTCACGGCGGGGGCGGCGCTACTGGGCGTCGGCGTGCATACCCTTCGCCAAACTACGTCGGCTGCTGAGCGTCCTTATGCGTCAATCCCTGTTCTGTTCGGCGTCCAGCAGCTCATCGAGGGCAGTCTGTGGCTTACATTTCTCGAGCAGGCGCCGCATCTCAACTCGATCCTGACCCATATATATTCGCTTTTCTCGCATGTGTTGTGGCCGGTTTTTGTCCCCATCGCGGTGCTTCTGCTTGAACCTGTTCCGTGGCGCCGGTTAGCGCTCAAGGTGATTGCTGCCGGTGGCGCGCTTACAGCACTGTATCTTTTCTATTTCTGGGCAATGGACTCGACCACATCGAGGGTCGCGGGCCAGCACATCATTTACGATTCGCCCCACTTTTACATCGCACCCATTCTCGTGCTGTATGTGCTCAGCACATGCGTCAGTTCGCTTTTGTCGAGCCACTCGGCGGTGCGGTGGTTCGGTGCCGTCTCTTTGGCCTCCTACGCTGCCGCATCTGCCTTTTACGCGGTATGGTTCATTTCAGTCTGGTGCTTTTTTGCGGCGGTCATGAGCGCAACCGTCTGGCTCTATTTTCGCGGCCCGCGTCCGCTGGCGGGATCCGATGGCGAAACTTGCATGCGCGCGTAATTTTGGCGACCAAGTCAGTGCGGCGGATCGGAGACGAACATCGACCGTCATTCCACAAACAGAATTGGCAGGGAGTGAAGGTGCCAGAGGCGCTATTCCGATTTACTCCTAAACTGGGCTGCACGCTCGACTAATGCCAGCATGTTGCGCGCAGCCTCAATCGTCAGGCGATGCGGAGTCTTTCCCGGTCGCGGAGATATATAGCTGGCCATTTCGCGTATCAATTGCGACGGATTTTCCGGGGCATCGGCCAGCAGTGCAACGATGATGTTCTCCAAGGCAATTAGGCGAACAACCAAGTTGCCGTCCTCCGCATCGCCGATTTTGCCTGCGACAGTGGCCATTTCTTGTCCTCTAAGCTTGGAAAGCAGAGCCGAAAGCTTGCCTTGCCAGAAAGATCATGGCGACCAGCCAAACAACTACTGGCATGACCAGAAACCATCGGAAATCGGATACCAGTGCGAAATTCACTCCGCTCATTAGTGTAACTGACAGTAGCCCCGCAGCAACATAAGCCGCCATCGCGATCCTGTCGGGCCGGCGACCTCGAAAGACGCCGACGGCCGCGCCTAGCAAAAGAACGCCTGACGCGGCCATCTGGCCCCCCATCACAGCAAATACCCAGTTAAGCCACGCTTCCAGATGAGGCGCTGCTGCCTGGGCTGCCTCAAGCGTGGTCGCGGCAGCCCGCAGGTCTTCAGGCAGAAGACTTTGGCGGATGAAGATGAAATAAAGCCCAACGAAGACCTGATAGAGTCCCCATACTCCGAGCAGGGCAGCCGCCAATTTACGCTCGGCCGCAATCCGGATTGTCGTACTATTTATGACCATTCGGCTGCCTTTCGATATACTCGGTAGTATGTCTGGGGCAGCTTGAACCAACCGTCCTTTGTGTGTCGTTCACGGCCATCGCGCCGCTCACGTCCCCGCCAGCGCTTCCGCAAACAGTTTGCGGCTGTTGTCGATGCCGTAAAGCGCGATGAAGCTGCCCATTCTTGGGCCTTGGCTGGAGCCGAGCAAGGTTTCGTAGAGCGCCTGGAACCAGTGGCGGAGCGACTGGAACGGGTGGTGCTTGCCGATTTCGAAGACGATGTTCTGGATTTCGTCGCCGGGGGTGTCCGGGGCGAGCTTGGCTAGTTCGGCGTCGAGTTCCTTCAGCGCATCCACTTCATGGCCGACGGGCGCGCGGCGCTTGAGGGTGGGGGCGACGAAATCACGAGCGTAATTGACCGCGAGGCCGATCAGGTTGTCGAGCTCGGGATCGGTCTCGGGGGCAGTTCCGGGGGCGTAGCGCTGGACGAATTTCCAGGCGGTTTGCTTGTCGCTGCAGCCGGGGAGCGAGGCGAGATTTAGCAACAGGCCATAAGTCAGCGGCAGGACATTTTCCGGGACCTTGCCACCATGGATGTGATGCACCGGATTGCCGAGTTTCTGCTCGATGGGTTGCGCCGCATAATTGCCGCGGAACTGGAGATAATCGTCGACCGCGCGGGGGATGACGCCGATGTGCAAGGACTTGGCTTTTCGCGGTTCGCGATAGGCGAAGAAGGCGAGGCTCTCCTCGCTGCCATAGGTCAGCCACTGATCGAGGGTCAGGCCGTTGCCCTTCGACTTGGAGATCAGTGGCTGACCTATGGCAGCGAGGAGAGCCTCGCCTTCTTCGCCTATCGCGAACCG
>JBKJNP010000095.1:0-2531 GCA_046593565.1 Sphingomicrobium sp.
CCACCGTTCGCGGCCGCACTGCCGAGTTCAAGAAGCTCACCACCTTGCTCAAGGCCGAGTTCGCCAAGGCCGGGATCAGCAATGTCATCGTCAAGGATCATGACGGCACCCAGACCATGATCGCGCGCTGGCCCGCGGTCAGGCCGAGCGGCAAGAAGCCGATCCTGCTGATGGCGCATATGGACGTGGTCGAGGCCAAGGCGGCGGACTGGAAGAACCCGCCGTTCGAGTTTCGCGAGGCGGGGGGTTACTATCTCGGGCGCGGGGCGAGCGACAACAAAGCGGCGCTGACCGGGATCGTGCTGGCGCTGCAGGAGCTCAAGCGCTCGGGCTTCCAGCCGACCCGCGACATCATCGTCCTGTTCACCGGCGACGAGGAAAGCAGCGGCAACGGCGCCCGCCGCGCCGCCACCGAATGGCGCGAGCTGATCGATGCCGAATATGCACTCAACGGCGACGCTGGCGGCGGCGCTATCTACAAGGACGGCCGGCTCGACGCCTTTTACATGCAGATCGCGGAAAAAACCTATGCCGATTACCGGCTGACGGCGACTAACAAGGGGGGGCACAGCAGCCAGCCGCGCCCAGACAATGCGATCTACGCGCTGGCGGGGGCGCTGAAGCAGGGCGAAGGCTATCGCTTTGCGCCGATGATCAACCCGGCGACCCGCGCTTTTTTCGAACGGATCGCCGAAAATGACAAAGGCAGTTACGGCGAGCTGATCCGCAAATGGCTCGCCAACCCGACCGACCGCGAGACCGCCGACCTGCTCGAAGCCAACGAGCTGGGCTACACCCGCACTCGCTGCGTCGCGACCATGCTGTCGGGCGGACATGCACCCAACGCGCTGCCGCAGAAGGCGCAGGCCAACGTCAACTGCCGCGTGTTCCCCGGGGTCAAGCTGGAGGAGGTCCGCCAGCAGCTCCAGTCGCTCGCCGGGCAGGATGTCACGGTTGAGTTAGTTGATTCGAACCCGGCGACCGACGTCATGCCCCTGCGCAACGATATCATCGACGCTTATCGCGGGGCCGTCGCGACCCGCTTTAAGGATGCCCAAATCGTCCCCGCACAAAGCGCCGGGGCGACCGACGGATCGTTCCTAAGAAGCAAGGGCCTGCCAGTCTATGGGGTCGGCGGGCTGTGGAGCTATCTGGGCGAACCGAGCGGCGTCCACGGCCTCGACGAGCGGGTGCTGGTGGAGGGATTCCACGGGCAAGTGCCAATCTGGGTCGACCTGATCCGCCGCCTCGCCGGAAACTGACACGGAAAAGGGCCGCCCTTGCGGACGGCCCTCAACCGATTGAACGGCTGAACCGACTAGCGGATCAGCGCCTGGATGACACTTTCGACCAGGCGCGTGCGCGGGTCGACGCTGTAGAGATAGCCGTTGCGGTAATAGTAACGGTTGTCGGAATCGAGGTTATACTGGTTGCGCCAGTCGGTCGGCACCTGGTTGTAGTTCCACTGGCCGTAATTGCCGTTCCAGCGATCGCCGACGTTGAAGCTCCGCTTGGCGATGCCCGGCGGAAGGCAGCCATTATTCTTCTTGGCGAGGCCCGGCGGGCATGAGCGGTTACCCCAGTAATTGGCGGTGGCGCGGCCCTGATGGACCTTCCTGGCGTGCTTGGCCTGTTTGCCGTGGCCGCTTTGGTGCATCATCTGGCCATGTTTGGCCTGTTTGCCCTGACCTTTGTTCTTGCCGGGGTCGGCCGAGACGGGGGCAGCGAGCGCGAGCGACGCGGCACCCGCAGCGAGGAGAAACTTGTACATAAGGAATTCCTTGTTGTTTTCAGAGACCACGGTCGGGGGGACCATGCCGCTCTGGTGATAGAAAAAACGTTTCGGACCCCGCACTTGTTCCTCTCTTGCTGCCAGATGAACGGGTTGCTCCGCCTGCTGTTGCACCGGCTCGGCGCAGGGCGCGGAACCAGGGAGGGCGAGTCCGGTTGGTTCCTGGAAGGAGAAGCAAGATGCTTGGCAAAAACGACCTCACCCCGATGATCGCGGTCAAGGACCTCGATCGCGCGCGTGCTTTCTATGAGGAGACAGTCGGGCTGACGACGATCGATCGGCTAGGCGAGGAAGTCGTCTCGATGAAGAGCGGTGACACCAGGATCGACGTATATCGTTCCGAATTCGCCGGAACCAACAAGGCCACCGCATTGACCTTCAACGTCGACGACATCGCGACTGAAATCAGCGATCTGAAGGAAAAGGGCGTGATGTTCGAGCATTATGACGGCATGGACGGCCTCACCCGCAACGGCGACGTCTATGAAGCCGAGGGCATGAAGACCGCCTGGTTCAAGGATCCCGACGGCAACATATTGAGCCTGATCGAGGGCTGATTATCCACCGCCCGGAGGTTGCCCGTCGGCGCTTCCCGGTCTAGAGCGCGCGCCAAATCCACGGTCGCAATCGCGTGCGTGGGGGACATGCTCAGATAAGGGACCGGACGCTTCATGGCTCGCAAGAAGATCGCGCTGATCGGCGCGGGAATGATCGGTGGAACGCTGGCGCACCTCGCCGC
>JBKJNP010000110.1:0-7786 GCA_046593565.1 Sphingomicrobium sp.
CGACAAGAATATCAACGATTCTGTCAGTCTCGGCGGTCGCGCATCGCTCCTTTTCAAGCCGAGCGACAGCATCTCGTTACGGCTGACGGCGGTCGCCCAAGACATCAAAGTCGACGCTCCATCGCTCATTGCGAGCGACCCTGACACCCTGAAGCGTCTCTATGGCCGCCTCAGCCAGTCTCAGTTCGTCCCGCAATTCGCCGACGTCAAATATCGCGTGTACAATGGAACAGGCACGTTCGACCTGGGGATTGGCGAGCTCACGTCGTCGACGAGCTACTCGACCCAGAAGCAAACATACCGCACCGATTATACCAATGCACTGAGTCCGCTGATCGGAGCTATCTTCGCAGTTCCGAATGAATTTTTCCTGGGTCAGCATACCGATTCAAAGAAATTCACGCAGGAAGTTCGCCTGGCGGGAGAGTCGCGCCTGCTCGACTGGCTGGTCGGCGCTTACTACACTAATGAAAAGGGCTTGATCGACCAAGAGTTCGTAGCGGTCGTACCGGGGACGCTGACGCCGATCGCTGGCTTACCGGTGCTGGGGGTGGCGGAGGTGAGCTCGAAATACAGGGAAATTGCCGGTTTCGCGAACGCCACGGTCCACATCGGCGATCGTTTCGATATCGACCTCGGCGGGCGCCTCAGCAAAAACAAGCAATCCGCCCATCAGATCACCGGCGGAGCCCTCGCCGGCGCTTCTGATATCTCGACTAGCTCCAAAGAGAGTGTGTTCACCTATTCGGTCGCGCCACGATTCGAGCTCAACAAGAATGCGTCGATCTATGTGCGGGTCGCGAAGGGTTTCCGGCCTGGCGGGCCGAACGTCTTGCCTCCGGGTGCTCCGGCCGAGTTGGCGACCTATGATTCCGATTCCACCATCAATTACGAGGCGGGGTTCAAGGCTCAAACGGACGATAATCGCTTCAGCATCGACGCCGCAGTATACCACATCAATTGGAAAGACGTGCAATTGTTCGCGACCATTGGCGGCTTTGGCGTCAATGCCAACGGCGGCGGCGCCAAGGTCGACGGCGGGGAAATCACGGTAACGGCCCGACTAATCCGCGGACTTAATCTGTCGGCCAACGGCGCCTATACCAATGCGCGTTTGACCAAGGATACTGAAATTGGCGGGCTCAAAGGCGATCAGCTGCCCTTTACACCGAAGTTTAGCGCTGCCCTCAACGGCGATTACACTTGGTCGTTAAACAGCGCCATCGAAGCGCGCGTCGGAGCGTCGCTGCGGCATCTTTCCAGCCAGTCGGGCACTTATGACTCGGATTTTCGCGCCGCTAACGGCCGCCATCGCCGGATCCGTTCCTACCAGGTCATCGACCTTAGTGCCGGACTCGACTTCGGTAGGTTCTCAGTCGACGCTTATGTGAAGAATCTGGGCAACAGCGCGGGGCGGACCTCGACTACCGGGACCACGGTGTTCGGGCCTACGCCTAGCACAGGCTTTCCCATCTATCCGAACGGTGCCATCGGTACTGGTGTCATCCGTCCGCGCACCTTTGGGATCAGCCTGACCGCTGGTCTATGATTCGATGGCGACGGCAATCGCTTTGCCATCGGGCAAACAACAGGAGGTAGGGGGTTCACTCCCGTTTCCTTACCTCCTGTTCCTTGGGGACACGGTCGAGCCCGGTTACGCAAAGACCGCATTCGGGCTTCGTGATTGGGCGCGCGACCGCTGCGTCGGTGAGCTATCGCTTCCCGGGGCGACGGTTACCACGGGCCTGCCGCAGCTGGCGCTCGTTCAAGCCTATGATCAGGGCGCGCGCGCGTTGGTGATTGGCGTCGCGAACCCCGGCGGCGTAATACCACCGAACTGGGTCGGTTCGTTGTCAGACGCACTGGAAGCCGGATTCGACATCATCTCGGGCATGCACTCGAAACTGTCCGAAATTCCGGAATTGCGGGATACGGCTAGCCGTCTAGGACGCCGGCTGATCGATGTGCGAACGCCGCCCGACAGGATTCCCGTCGCGAACGGTAAGCCCAGGTCCGGCAAGAGGCTCCTGACGGTTGGAACCGATTGCGCGCTCGGCAAGAAATATACGGCGCTGGCGATCACGCGCGGCCTCCGGGAGCGCGGCGTCGATGCCATTTTCCGCGCCACGGGCCAGACTGGCATCCTGATCGCGGGCGAGGGAATACCGATCGATGCAGTTGTGTCCGACTTTGTCGCTGGCGCCGCTGAGATGCTGAGCCCGGCTGCCGCGCCGGACCACCTCGATGTCATTGAAGGACAGGGATCGCTCATGCATCCCTCCTACGCCGGTGTGACGCTTGGTCTGCTGCATGGTAGCCAGCCGGATATGTTCGTCGTTTGCCATGATCCAATTCGCACGGCGATACTCGGACATCCCAGCCACCCCGTTCCTTCGATCGAGGCGATAATTGCGCAGACCGTTGCCCTCGGGCGCGTGACCAACCCGGACATTCGCTGTGTCGGGATCAGCCTCAACACGAGCAAACTGGGCGACGAAGCCGCGCAGGCCGAGATCGAAGCGACCGAACGGCGATTGGGAATGCCGACCGCCGATCCGGTTCGAGGAGGGGCTGCGTTCGACAGCCTGCTCGACGCCTGCACGTCATGACGGGCGCAGCGAAGACAGCCGGTTCTTCCACCTGGTTCCAGCGCTTCCTGCTGCCGGGCTTCGCGTTCAAGGCGGTGGTAATCGGTGGGGGCTATGCCACCGGCCGGGAGCTTGCCGAATATTTCCTGCCAAGCGGTCCGTGGGGCGGCCTTGCGGCCATCCTGCTGTCTACAATCCTGTTCAGCGTCGTTTGTGCCCTTACGTTCCTGTTCGCGAGGTCCGTCGGGGCGCAGGATTATCGCACCTTCTTCAAGGAGCTGCTCGGCCCGGCATGGTTTGTGTTTGAGGCAGCCTACATCCTGTTCATCATCCTCATCCTGGCGGTCTATGGCGCTGCGGCAGGGGCGATCGGGGCAGCAGTGTTCGGCGTCCCTGAGGTTTGGGGGACCCTTGCCCTCGCCGCCGCAATCGTCGCTGTCGTGACCTTCGGCAATGCGTCGGTCGAACGCATGTTCGTCTATGTCTCCTACCTGCTCTACACGGTCTATTTACTATTCATCGTGCTCGCATTCACCAAGTTCGGTGGGCGAATTGCGGATGGGTTCGCGCAAGGTGGGTCGGCCGCGGGTTGGCTCGCTGGAGGAACCGTTTACGCCGGCTACAACCTTATCGGCGCGGTCGTTATTCTCCCGGTTGTCCGGCACCTGACCAGCAATCGGGACGCGATCATCGCTGGCGCAATCGCGGGACCTCTGGCGATGATCCCAGCGGCGATGTTCTTCACTGCAATGATTGCCTTCTACCCGGCGATCGCAAGCGAAACGCTGCCGTCAGACTTCCTGCTGCAGCAAATGCAACTGCCGCTATTTCATTTGCTGTTTCAGCTAATGATTTTCTCGGCTCTGCTCGAGAGCGGTGCAAGCTCTGTTCACGCCATCAACGAGCGCATCTCCCAGGCGTTGCTAACGCGGCGCGGGAAGTCGCTCAGCAATCGGGCAAGGCTCCTGATCGCTCTGGCATTGCTTGTCGGCTGCATGTTCGTGGCGCAGCAATTCGGACTCGTGGCGCTGATTGCCAATGGCTATCGCGCGCTCGGCTACATCCTGATCGCCGTTTATGTGCTGCCGCTGCTGACCATTGGTGTCTGGCGGCTCGTTCGAAACCGTTCGAAACCCGTGGAGGCTGTATGACGACCCGCATTTTCGTTGCGCTTATCGCGCTTGCTGTTGTCAGCCCCGCCTTCGCCGAGCCCCCCGCCAATCTCAATGAACGGGTCGAGCAACTACGGCGCACATCCGAGCTTCCTGGCATCGCGATCGCCATTGTCGAGGATGGCAAGACGACGCTTGCCCGTGGCTATGGCATCCGCAAAATCGGCGGCAAGGACCCGGTCGACGCCGACACTATCTTCATGACCGGATCGACGGGCAAGGCGGTGACCGTCGCGGCCCTGGCGACCTTGGTCGATGCCGGCAGGATCGGCTGGGACGACAAGGTCATCGACCACCTTCCGGACTTCCGAATGTATGACCCGTGGGTCACGCGCGAAATGACGATCCGCGATCTCCTCGTCCATCGTAGCGGTCTCGGTCTCGGCGCAGGCGACTTACTGTTCGTGCCACGAAGCAACCGTAGTCGAGCCGACACGGTCAGGGCCCTTCGCCACATTAAGCCGGCGACCAGCTTTCGTAGTGGCTATGCCTATGACAATATCCTGTACACGGTCGCAGGCGCGCTGATCGAGGCGGTAAGTGGGCAGAGCTACGAAGACTATCTGCGCCAACGAGTCTTCAAGCCGGCCGGACTCCTGACGGCAACAAGCGACGAGCCGACCCGGGTGGCAACCGTCAACCGAGCCTATCCGCATGGGCGCAATCGCGGCGCCGTGCGCGGCCTCGGGCCTCTGCAACTGCTCGACGAGACCGACCAACTGGGCGCCGCCTCGACGCCGGCGGGATTACTCGCAATGAGCGCGAATGACCTCGCCAAATGGCTGACGATCCAGCTCGCTCGTGGCCGGACGGCGGATGGGGGCCGACTGTTCAGCGAAGCGTCGTCGGCCGAAATGTGGAACCCGCAGACCATCGAGCCAATCTCGCCGGTTCCGCCGGGCTTCGAGGCAACCAAGCCCATGTTCAAAGCTTACGCACTTGGCTGGGAAGTCGCTGAATATGGCGGCGCGAAAATCATATCGCACTCAGGCGGGGTGTTCGGCTTTATCACCATGGTGGTACTGATCCCGGAAAAGAATGTCGGCTTTGCAATAACCATGAACGCGGAGGAAGGTACTGTCCGCCGCGGACTGACCTATGAGTTGCTCGACCATTATTTGGGAAGGCCGCATGTGGACTGGGCGGGGCGGTATAAAACGCTGCTCACCACAATGCTGTCCAACGCCAAGAAAGCCGTGGAAGCGACAGCCGCGGCGCCGGCGAAAATCGGTCCGTCGCTGCCGCTTGATCGCTATTCCGGTCAGTATCGGGATCCCTGGTATGGCCGCATTACCGTGGGCCGCGGAGGGAATGGCCTGGAGATCAACTTTGACGATACGCCGAAAATGGCTGGGCCGCTCACGCACCACCAGTATGACACGTTCATTGCCCGCTTTACCGATCGCAACATCGAGCCGGCCTTCGTCAGCTTTGGGCTGGATGCCGAAGGCAAGGTCGAGCGCATCACAATGAAGCCAGTATCACCGACGGCTGACTTCAGCTTCGACTATCAGGACCTGATGTTCACTCCGGTCAAGTCTGCCAAATGAGGACGTATCTTGCCGGCATTGCATTGGCCTGCGGGTTGGGACTTGCCGGGTGTACGACGACCGGTCCGCCCAAAGACCTGCATGCTCGTCTACTAACGCTGGATACGCACCTTGATACGCCGATCCATTTCAGGCGTGCCGGATGGAGCTTCGGAGATCGGCATGACCATGCGACGGATCTTGTCCAGCTTGACCTGCCTCGCATGGCCGACGGCAATCTCGACGGAGGTTTCTTCGTGATCTTTACGGATCAGGGTCCGCTTACACCGGATGGTTACGCAGCCGCGCGGGAGTTCGCCCTGAGGCGCTCGGGCGAGATCGATACGACCATCGCACGCTTCTCGGATCGCATACTGCCAGCGCGTGAGGCAGCCGGTGCCAGTCGTGTCGCCGTTAAGGGCAAGCTTGTTGCCTTCAAAAGCATCGAAAACAGCTATCCACTCGGCGAGGATCTAGACCTCCTTACCGAGTTCCATCGCCAAGGCGTTAGGCTCGCTGGGCCAGTTCACAGTCTCAACAATCAGTTTGCCGACAGCGCCACCGACAAGCCGCGCTGGAACGGTCTGAGCCCGCTCGGTCGGCTGTGGGTGGCGGACATGAACCGCTTGGGGATGGTGATCGATCCCAGTCATTCATCCGACGCCGCCTTCGATCAAATGCTGGCGCTGTCGAAGACGCCGCTATTGCTTACCCATAGCGGCGCGAAAGCGGTCCATGATCACCCTCGCAACCTCGACGACGAGCGCATCCGCAAGCTTGCTTCGGCCGGTGGGGCGATTTGCTACACTTCAATCTACCTGTCCGATCTCCGTCTGGGGCCGGAACGAGCCAAGCTGTTCAGCAGGCTCGACCGCATCGGCGATCTATCCTCGGCCGACCAGTCCGAACTGACCCGCGCCTGGCGCGCACTCGATGCCGTCGAGCCATTATGGTCGGCCGACTTTGAGAAATATATGGCGGGCCTCCTTCATGTGATCAAAGTAGCGGGAGTCGATCATGTCTGTTTTGGTGCGGACTGGGACGGCGGCGGCGGCGTTGCCGGCCTGGAGGACATCACGGCCCTTCCGCAGGTCACCGCACGATTGAAGGCCGCAGGCTACTCGGATTCGGACATTGGAAAGATGTGGAGCGGCAATATCCTGCGCATCATGCGTGCCGCCGAAAAAGCCGCTGGAAAAGCACGCCGCTAGGTTAAGCGCTTCCAGATCGGTGTTGATGCGCTTTCCCCGCTGCAAGGGAAGGTTGATCGTCTTGCCATTGCCGGCGCCGTCTCCCCGCTCATCGGCGAGAACTGATCGACCTCGAACTCGATTTTGAGATTACCGACATTATTCCGACTTGCGATTCGGAAAAGCATCGACTAGCTGCATGTTACACTGTTCTAGCACGCTATAACAAAAAAAGGTCCTGCGAACATGCCGCCCTCTACTTCGGCCGATTTGGCCGATGCGCTTGCCGATGCGCTGCTCCTACTACGCTCGCCCGCCGAGGCGCGGAAGTTGCTTGCGGACCTATGCACGCCAGCGGAAATCCGCACCATCGCCGAGCGATGGCACGTCGCCCGGCTGCTTGACGAAGGCACGCTCACCTATCGGGAAATTCATGAGGCGACGGGCGTTAGCACCACGACCATCGTCCGTGTAGCGCGCTTTCTGCGGCAGGAAGACAATGGCGGCTACCGCGTCTTGCTCAATCGATTGAAGGAAGCCCGTTCATGAGCCCCGGCCGCAACCGGCTCCACATCGCTATCCAGAAATCGGGCCGGCTCAGCGATCTCAGCCGCCAGTTGCTCAAGGATTCGGGCCTCCGTATCAGCGAAGGGGGCAAAAACCATCTCACCGCGCGCGCCGAAAATTTCCCGCTCGACCTGATGTTCGTGCGCGACGACGATATTCCGACATTTGTCGCTGACGGCGTGTGCGAACTCGGGATCGTCGGGCAGAATGTGCTCCAGGAATATATGCTCGGCGTGCCCGAACCGCGCGTTGAGGAAATCGCGCGCCTCGGCTTCGGCCGCTGCAGCCTCAAGATCGCCGCGCCCGATGCACTGACCGAATTCGATGTCGCCATGCTCGACGGACAACGCATCGCCACCAGTTACCCGCGCCTGCTCGCCCGCTTCCTGGCCGAGCGCGAGATCAACGCCGACATCGTCACGATGCGCGGCGCGGTCGAGCTCGCTCCGCGCCTCGGCATCGCGCGCTTCATCTGCGACCTCGTCTCGACCGGCGCAACTCTGGAGGCCAACGGCCTGACCCCGGTCGCCGACGTGTTCGACAGCGAGGCGGTGCTGGTGCGCACCATGAATCCGATCGACGCCGACCATGCCGCCAAGGCGCAAGCCCTGCTGACCCGCATCGAAGGGGTCATCGCCACCGCCGAGAGCAAATATATCGTCCTCAACGCCCCTGAATCGGCGATTCCAGCGATCAGCGCGATCCTACCCGGCGCCGAGGCCCCGACCATCGTCCCGCTG
>JBKJNP010000146.1:0-6582 GCA_046593565.1 Sphingomicrobium sp.
TAAAACCATCGGGCTCGACCAGCCCTTCTTCCTCATCGCCGGTCCGTGCGTGATCGAGAGCGAGGAGCTCCAGATGCGCACCGCGGAGCGCTTGAAGGCGATCACCGACAAGCTCGGCGTGCTGTTCCTGTTCAAATCGAGCTTCGACAAGGCCAACCGCTCGTCGGGTACCAGTTTTCGCGGTCCCGGGATGGACGAGGGCCTTCGCATCCTCGAGAAAGTCCGCGCCGAGCTTGGAGTTCCGGTGCTGACCGACGTCCATGACATTCCGCAGGTGAAGCCGGTCGCCGAAGTGGTCGACATGCTCCAGACCCCGGCCTTCCTCGCCCGCCAGACCGATTTCATCCACGCCGTTGCCGCCGCCGGCAAACCGGTCAACATCAAGAAGGCGCAGTTCATGGCGCCGGGCGACATGAAGAACGTCGTCGACAAGGCCAAGGCCGCGTCGATCGCCGCGGGCCATAACGGCGAGCATATCCTGGTCTGCGATCGCGGTACGTCATTCGGCTACAACAACCTGGTCAGCGACATGCGCGGCCTCGCCATCATGCGCGAAACCAATTGCCCGGTGGTGTTCGACGCCACCCATTCGGTCCAACTTCCGGGCGGGCAGGGGACCAGCTCGGGCGGCCAGCGCGAGCATGTCCCGGTCCTCGCCCGCGCCGCGGTCGCGGTCGGGATCAGCGGACTGTTCATGGAAACCCATCCCGATCCTGCCAATGCCCTGTCCGACGGTCCCAACGCCTGGCCACTCGACCGCATGGAAAGCCTGCTCACCACCTTGGTCAATCTCGACCGTGTGGTGAAGGAGGCGGGCTTCGAGGAAATGTCGCTGTGAAGCCGACTGTCTTCATCCAGGCCAATGCGCGGCAAATGCTCGGCGCGAAGATCAGTGCCTTGAGTTACAAGAAAGCCAGTGCGCGGCCCGATGCTTTCAATGTCCGGATCATCGATGCCGCCGAATATCCGCGGCTGATGGCAAGCGGCCAGTCGATCCTGCGCGGTGGCCACGTCCGCAGTTGGGACCCCGACGACCTCCAGAGCTTCACCCCGTTGCGCTTCGCGCCGCCCAAGATGATGGGCTGGAGCGGCAAGGCGGTGGTGACCGATCCCGATTGCTTTGGCGTCGGCGACATCGCCGATCTGTTCGACCGCGACATGGGCAGCAAGGCGGTGATGGCGGTGCCGCGCCCGGGCCATAACAAGCGTAACGATTATGTCGCGACCTCGGTGATGCTGCTCAATTGCGCTAGCCTCAAGCATTGGGACATTGACCAGGATCTCGACGATCTGTTCGCGCACAAGTTCGACTATATCGACTGGATCGAGCTGAAGCGCGAGGATCCCGCAACGATCGGCTTCCTCGAGCCCGAATGGAATGATTTCGACCGGCTGACGGCGCAGACGAAAATCCTCCACACCACCAAGCGCCGCACCCAGCCGTGGAAGGCGGGCCTGCCTATCGACTACACCTTGCGCGAGCGCGGCCCGTTCGATTTCCTGCGGCGGTTCAAGCGCAGCCATTACGAGCCGCATCCCGATCCCAACCAGGAAGCCCTGGTTTATTCTTTGCTCGCCGATTTGGTCGATCGCGGTGACGTCACCAAGCCCCAGCTGGTCGCCGAGATGGCCGCCAACCATGTCCGCCACGACAGCCTCGACCTGGTCGACCGCTATCGCGGCTGGAACGGGCTTACAGCAGCCGCCTGACCGCCTCGGCGGCAATGGCGTTGGGGTCGGGAATGGTCGCGGCGCGCTTCGGCCCGTCGTTGAGGGTCCCGACCATCCCCTGCTCGATGAGGTAATTCCAGAACCGCCTGAGGTCGCGCCGCCGCGCATTCGGCCCCGTCTCGTGCGGCTCGGTCCCCAGTTCGCGCTTGCCTTTGTCGTCCTGCTCGATCGGGATCAGCGCCACCGGCTTGCCCGCCAGCACTGCCTCCGACAGCATCGACACGCTGTCCCCGGTGACGAAAATCTCCGCCGCCTCCGCCAGCAGCACCGCAAACCGTGGCGATGCGCCGTCAACCAGCCGGATCGAAGGAATCCCCCGCAATCGCTCGACGATCGCCGGATCGGTCCGCCGACTCGTCACCGCCACGATTTCACCATCGAACGGCGCTTCCACCACCTTCACGATCCGCTCGATCGGCAGCGTCCAATATTTGGTCGCCCCGCCGATTGCCACCAGCCGGAAGCGGCCCGCAGCATCGAGAAACGCTTGCTCCCCAGCGCTCGCCTCAGGCGCCGCTACAAACCGGCTCATCGCCACCGGCAACAGCACGACATTGCCCCCTGGCGGCACCGGATATTGCCGAGTCGTTACCACCAGGTCGAACAGCTTCGGGTCGATCCGCGGATGCCCGATCCGCACCAATTTCGTCCGCCCGTCATTGCGCGCCTTGATCCACCGCGCAACCGGAACGCTCCTGCGCCCGATCGCGATCACCAGGTCGGGCCAAGGTGCCTTGAGCCCTGCCTTCGCCGCCCCGGTCAGGCTCGCCGCGGTCGGCGGCAGCCACACCGACAGAGACTGAAGCGCATTATAATCGAGCTGCTTGACCGCAAACGGCATCCCCAGCGCCTCGGCCAGCGCCAGCGCCTGGTTATTGTCCCCGGTCCGCTCGCCCAGCAGCACCCAGATCAGCGGCGCACTCACTTCGCCCGCACCCGGCGATGCTCGCGCCACACGGTGACGATCAATATCGCGACCATCACTACATGCGCGGCGACCATCGCGATCGCCGCCCCCATCGTCTCCAGCTTCCAGCACAATGGCGCAACGATCGCGAAATAGACCGCGGTGGCGATGATCCGTGCTTTCAACGGCCCGTCCGCCCGGTCGAGCGCATACAGCATCGGCGCCAGCGGAAAGCTCAATATCGCGAGCAACGGGATGCCCACCATCACCATCAGCACCGGATAGACCGGCAGGAATTGCTCGGCCCTGGACTTGAACAGCCACGCGATCAGCGGCTCGCCGCCGACCACCAATATACCGATCGCCACCAGCCCGAACGCCGCCGCAATCACCGTCCCGCGAAGCATCAACTTCCACGGTCTGCTGGACTTCAGGTCCATCCGCACCACTTCGGGATAATAAGCCTTGGCCAGCAGGTCGGCGGGTTTCTGTGCGCTATCGGCCAGGCTTGCGGCGACGCGGTAAATCGCGGCGGCGGCCTCGCCCAGCAGCCCGCCAACGATCAGCCGTGCCACCGGCCCCCACGCCGCCATCAGCGAGCTGGTCAGATTGACCTGGATCGCGAACGGCCACACCGCGTCCAGCCCGACCGGCTTCAGCGTCGGCCTGACCCCAGCGCGCATTCCACGCCGCCCCATCTCGCGCCACGCCAAAAACCACAGGAACAGGTCGCCGAGCAAATCGGTCGCCGCCCACAGCATGATGAACTCGGGCAGTCCCCAGCCTTTGAAAAACCCGACCGTCGCAAGCCCGGCCCGAACGATCGGCGTCACCGTTCCCTGCCAGCTGATCAGGTCAAACCGGTCGAGCGCGCGCAGCATCCCGCTCGGGCTTGATGCGCCCATCGTCGGGATCAGCAGGCAATAGGCCATCGCATAAAAGATATAGTCCGGTCGGATCCCGAACAGCGGCCCGAGCAGCGGCAGCAGAAGCATCGCCACCACCATTCCGACAAGCCCGCTGCTGATATCGAGCCCGAGTCCAAAGCTCGACGCCCGCTTGAAGGTCTCCTCGTCGTCCTTCGCCAGCGCCGCCGCTCCGTAGCGGATGATCAGCTGCCAGCTCTGGAACTTCGACAGGCCGTTGGCAGCCTGTGCGTAGGATGTGATCAGGATCAGCACGCCGAACGCGATCAGCCCCAGCGCCTGGCCCGCCATGGACAAGGTCACGATCGACGCGACCGCGGCAACGCCTTTGCTGACAGCAAGATAGCTGGTGTTCTTGAGAAGTGACCGGAAGTGCTGGTCTTTGAACCAATGTCTCATCGGCATCCGGCGCGAGGGGGCGATTGGCAGCGGTCTAGCCGATGCGCCCCCTCATGGCGAGGTCCGCCTAAGCGTGCTCCGCCACGCGCTCCTGAACCACCTTGTCGGCCAGCGTCCCGTTCAACTCCGCCAGATGATCATATTCCGCCTCGTACGTCGCCAGTCCCTGGCTCATCGAGCGCAGTTCCGCCTCCAGCCCGGACAGTTCGCTTTCCGGCAGCAGCGCCTCGACCCGGTCCCAGCCGGGCCAGCCGTCGCGCGGGCCCATGCCGAGCATCTGCCCGCGCCGCGAGGCGACGGTCGAGCTGACCTTGCTGGTCGCGCTAGACGGCGACACCACGACCAGTTTCTGCACCGGCTCGAGCAAATGCGGGCTCGCGGCGGCGAGCGCGTCATGCATCGCAATCCGCCCCGCAGTGCGAAACGCCAGTTCGGACGAATCGACGCTGTGATAGCTGCCGTCGACCAGGGTCACCGCGACATCGTCGACCGGGAAGCCCAGTGGCCCCTTGACCAGCGCATCCCGGACGCCGGCCTCGACCGCCGGAATATATTGCCGCGGAACCGATCCGCCGTGGATCTTCTCCTCGAATTTGAAGCCTTCACCGCGCGACAAAGGCCGGATTTCGATGATCACGTCGCCGAACTGGCCGTGCCCGCCCGACTGCTTCTTGTGGCGGCCATGATGGCGGACCGGTTTGCGGATCGATTCGCGATAGCCGATCGAGCAGGGGCGGCTGGTCACCTCGACACCGTAACGCCGCTTCAACCGCGCCACGACCAGCGCAAGATGCTCGTCATTGACCCCGCGCAGCCGCAATTCGTGGCTGTCGTCATCATGCTCGATGGTCAACGAAGCATCCTCTTCCGCCAGCCGCGCCAGTGCACTCGCCAGCCGCACGTCATCCTTGCGGTCGGACGGGGCGATGGCGATGGTGGCGTTGCGCGCGGTCGCCGGCAATTCGACCGCGGGCGGGATCTTGCCCGCCGACAGCCACTGCCCCGCCTTGACCTCGTCGGCCTTCGCCACGGCGACGATATCGCCCGGCTTGGCCTGCGCGGTCTTGGCGGTCTTGTCGCCCTGCACGGTGAACAAAGCGCCGAGCCGCGAGACGGTGCCGTCGGCGGTCTTGAGCTCCGATCCTTCGCTAATCGAACCGCCAAGCACCCGCGTCAGCGCCAGCCGCCCGACCGATCCGCCATGGTTGATCTTGAACGCGTATAGCGCGGGATCGCCGACCGACAGGCGGTTGGCGGTGACCTCGGGCCCCGGCGCCTCGTGGCGCAGCGCTTTTAGCAGCCGCCGCACCCCCCAGCTTGAGCTGGCTGATCCGAACAATACCGACACGCCGAGATTCTCGCCCGTCTCTCGCGCCAAATCGGCGAATATGGTCGATTGCTCGGGCACCTGGTCCAACAGCAATTGCTCGAGCAGGGCATCGTCATGGTCGGCCAGCCGCTCGAGCATCTGGGTCCGCGCCTCCGCTTCGCGGGCGGCCAGGTCGGCGGGCAAGTCAATCTGCTCCGACGCGTCGCCGGGCCGATAATGGAAGGCGCGTTCGAGCGCGAGATCGACGAAGCCGGTGACTTTCTCGCCGTCACGGATCGGCAGTTGGCGGGCGATGAGTGGAGAGACGCTCATGGGCTGGAGTGCCGACAGCAGGTCGCGGATCCGGCCGCGCGCTTGGTCGACGCGGTTGACGAAGATCATGTGCGGGATGCCGAGCTCGTCGAGCATGCGTAAGGACGGGGCGGCGAGGGCGGAATCCCGCACATGATTTTCGTCAACCGGGTCGATCAGGCGCGCGGCCGGATCCGCGATCTGCTCGCCGCGCTCCAGCCGATGAGCGTGTCGCCATTGATCGCCCGGCAACTACCGATCCGTGACGGTGAAAAGGTCACCGGTTTCGTCGATCTGGCGCTCGAACGCGCCTTCCATTACCGCCCTGGCTCCTCGTCAGAGCGGATCGACATGCCGTCCGACCTCGCCGACCGCGAGGCCGAGGCGCGGACCCAGATGCTCGAGCGGCTGGCCGACCATGACGATACTCTGCTTGAGCAATTGCTGATGGACCAAATTCCCGAGCAATCGACCATCTTCGCCGACCTCGCCCGCGAGACCACGGAGAATCTTGGCGTGTCAGTGCTGTTCGGCTCGGCCAGCAGCAGCTGGGGTGTGCGCCGCTTATTGAAGGCGCTGCGCCACGAGGCGCCGGGACCCGACACCACCGCCAAACGCCTGTCGGTGACCGACCCCGCGCTGTTCGCGTTCAAGATCAACCATGGCGGCTCGGTCGGGCGACTAGCGCTGGCCCGAGTACTCGGCGGGACGATCGTCGAGGGGTCGGAGCTCAAGACCGCCGACGGCACATCGACCCGCCTCGGCGCCTTGTTCACCGTTCAGGGCGAGAAAACCGCCAAAACGGCGACCGCGCAGCCGGGCGATGTGGTCGCGGTTGCAAAGGCCGACGAGGTCAAGGCCGGCCAATGGCTGTCAGGCGGCACCATCCCGCCCGATGTCGAGCTGGCCCAGCCGGCGCGCAACGCCACCGTCGCCATCGTCCCGGCCGACCGCAAGGACGACGTCCGGCTGGCCAGCGCGCTCGCCCGCCTCGCCGA
>JBKJNP010000063.1:0-3220 GCA_046593565.1 Sphingomicrobium sp.
GTCGAGCCCGGCGACCGGTTGCGGGTCAAGCTGATCGAAGCCGATCCGGTCAAGCGCAAGCTGAGTTTTGTACGGTTTACGTGATTGTTTGGGAGCGGGCTGGAGCGGACTTTGCGCATCGCGTTACGCGCTTTCCAATTTATCCTGCGTGCGCGTGTCGAAATCGCTCGCGTCGTGGCGTTCGCGCAGTTGCTGGTCGAGCGGGCCGGTGGCGCGATTGACCATTCGCCCGCGCTTGACCGCTGGGCGCGCGCCGACCTGTTCGGTCCAGCGCGCGAGGTGGCGGTAGGAAGCGACGTCGAGGAAGGCGCCCGCATCGTCATAAATTTCGCCGCGTGCGAGCAATCCATACCACGGCCAGATCGCGATATCGGCGATGCTGTAATCGGCACCTGCAATGTATTCGTGCTCGGCGAGGCGGCGGTCGAGCACGTCGAGCTGACGCTTGACCTCCATCGCGTAGCGATTGATCGGATATTCCTGCTTGGTCGGGGCATAAGCGTAGAAATGACCGAAGCCGCCGCCGAGGAAGGGCGCGCTGCCCATCTGCCAGAACAGCCACGACAGGGTCTCGGCGCGCGGCGCGGGATCGGTGGGCAGGAAAGCGCCGAATATCTCCGCCAGATAGACCAGGATCGCACCCGATTCGAAGATCCGCGTCGGCGGGCTGGTGCTGGTGTCGAGCAAGGCCGGGATCTTCGAATTGGGGTTCACGTCGACAAACCCGCTGCCGAACTGGTCGCCCGATGAAATGTCGATCAGCCAGGCGTCATATTCCGCGCCAACATGCCCCGCGGCGAGCAATTCCTCGAGCATGATCGCGACCTTGACCCCATTGGGGGTGGCGAGCGAGTAAAGCTGGAGCGGATGCTTGCCGACCGACAAGGGCTGGTCGTGCGTGGGACCCGCGATCGGGCGGTTGATATTGGCGAACTTGCCGCCGCTGGGCTGATCCCAGGTCCATATGCGGGGCGGGACATAGTCGGTCTGGGCAGGCAAAGCGGCATGGTCGGTCATCAAGTACTCCTTCATTCAGTTAATTGGGGTCCGTGCGGCCCCAGACAAGCGGACTTGATTGACTAAGTTGCACGGCAAGACTTATTTCGGTGAAGTCGCGAAAGGCGGGATCATGGCGAATGATACGGGCAGTGTTGCGATTGTCGGGGCGGGCGATTTCATCGGCGCGGCGATCGCCCGGCGCTTCGCCGCCGAGGGTTTCCACGTTCACGGCGGTCGCCGCCAGGGCGACAAGCTTGAGCCGCTCTCGGCCGAGATCGCCGCAGCGGGAGGGCGCTTCACCGGCCATTCGCTCGACGCCCGGAGCGAGACCGAGATCGGCGCCTTCCTCGACGCTGCCGATGCCTCGGCGCCGCTTGAGGCGTGCATTTTCAACATTGGCGCCAATGTCCAATTTCCGTTGCTCGACACCAGCGAACGCGTGTTTCGCAAGGTATGGGAAATGGCCTGCTACGCGGGGTTCCTGACCGGGCGCGAGGCCGCGCGCCGGATGATCGCTCACGGCGGAGGATCGATGTTCTTTACCGGAGCGACGGCGTCGCTGCGCGGCGGTTCGGGCTATGCCGCCTTCGCCGCGGCCAAAGCGGGGTTGCGGGCAGTTGCGCAATCGATGGCGCGCGAGCTTGGCCCGAGCAATATCCACGTCGCGCATCTGGTGATCGACGCCGGGGTCGACACCGCATGGGTGCGCGAACGGATCGCCGAGGCCAAGGGGATCACCGATCTTCCCGCCGACAGCCTGATGAACCCGGCATCGATCGCCGAGGCCTATTGGCAGCTCCACCGCCAGCCGCGCGATGCGTGGACGCACGAGCTTGACCTTCGACCGTATGGAGAAAGCTGGTGAGCGAGCCCGTCTTCCTGTTCGATTTCGCAAGCCCCAACGCTTATCTTGCGCACCGCGTGCTGCCCGAGATCGAGCGCCGCACGCGCTCGCATTTTCGTTATCAGCCAGTGCTGCTCGGCGGGCTGTTCAAGCTGACCGGCAATCAGGCGCCGATGATCACATATGCGAATGTGCCGGCCAAGCTGGCCTATGACCAACTGGAGATCACGCGCTTCATCGCGCGCCACAAGCTCGACCGTTTCCGGATGAACCCGCACTTCCCGGTCAACACGCTGGGGCTGATGCGCGGCGCGGTCGCCGCCGAAGCCGAAGGGCAAGGCGCGGCCTATATCGAGGCGATGTTCCATTATATGTGGGAAGAACCGCGAGCGCTCGCCGACCCCGCCGTGCTCGCCGCGACATTGACCGACGCCGGGCTTCCCGCCGAGCAGGTGCTGGCGCGGGCGCAGGACCAGGCGATCAAGGACCGGCTGGTGGCCAATACACAGGCGGCGGCCGACGCCGGGGCGTTCGGAATTCCGTCCTTCATCGTCGGGGGGGAATTATATTTCGGCAAGAACAGCTTGGCCGAGGTCGAGGAAGCGATCGCGACGCATTGAGCCGCCACGGTCAGGGGCGGCTCGCCAGGGCCTCGCCCATCAGACGGTGGATCAGCTGGATGGCCTGCAAGGGCCGGATCATGACCTTGAAGCGAGCGATGCGCTGGCCGTCGGGGGTGAAGGTGATGAGGTCGACGCCGTTGATCGCGATGCCGCCGATTTCGGTTTCGAATTCAAGCACCGCGCCGGTCCGATTGGTCCATTCACCGGTATAGCGGAAGGCCGGGCCGCCGAGCAGCTGGGCCGCGGCGGCGAGATATTGCACGACCATTTCACGCCCGTGCTGCGGCGTGTGCACCACCGGGCTTTCGAACCAGGCGTCGGGGTCAATCAGCGCGTGGAGTTGCTCGAGATCCTGCGACGCGACAAATTCATGCCATCGATCGAGTGCAATCATCGACTTCCTCCCTGCCGGTCCGCGATCAGCATAGCAGGGTCAGGCGCATGAAAAAGGGCGGTGCCGAAGCACCGCCCGAATTCAGTGCCGCGCGATAAGCGGAAGCTATTTGGCGCGCTCGACCTGCTCGAATTCGAGCTCGACCGGGGTTGCGCGACCGAAGATCGAGACGCTGACCTTGACCCGGCTGCGATCGAAATCGAGTTCTTCGACAATGCCGTTGAACGACGCGAACGGGCCGTCGAGAACCTTGACCGAATCGCCGATCTCATAGTCGACCTTAATCTTCTGTTTGACGTTGGCGGCGGCCTCTTCCTTGGTGTCGAGCATCCGCGCGGCTTGCGCGTCGGGGATCGCCTG